>NZ_JBHWZP010000218.1:0-15863 GCF_042728395.1 Streptomyces sp. NPDC060205 | reverse complement strand
GGCTCCGCCCCCGAACCCCCGCTCCTCAAACGCCGGAGGGGCTAACTGATAGCCCGTCCGGCGTTTGAGGACGAGCGCGCAGCGCGATACGGGGGCGAGGGGCGCAGCCCCATGCGTGGACGGGATCGGGTAGGGGCGGCGGGGGCGGGAGAAACGTTGTTCCGTCGGTGCCCGCACGCCGCTTACCATGCGCTTTGTCGCACACGGTTCCGCATCGGCGGAGCGCCGCGCACCCCCGGACGAGGAGCACAGCACAAGTGGAGATACCCCCGCCCGCCGGACCCCCGCAGCCGCCGCAGGGGCAGCCGCCGCAGGGCCCGTACGGCGCACACCCGGGCCAGGGGCCGTACCCGCCGCAGGGACCCGCCCCGTACCCGGGCCAGGGGCCCTACCCGGGACAGGGGCCGGCCCCGTACGGGTACCAGCCCTGGGGGCACGGCTACTCCCCGTACACCACCCCCGCGCCCGTCAACGGCCTCGCCATCTCCGCGCTGGTGCTCGGCATCCTCTGCTTCCTGCCGCTCGTCGGGCTCGTGCTCGGGCTCGTCGCGCTGGGGCAGATCAGGAGGAAGGGCGAGCGCGGCAAGGGCATGGCGATCGCCGGGATCGTCCTGTCCGGACTCGGCACCGCGATCCTCGTGCTGGCGCTCGCCACCGGCGGCGCGGCCGGCTTCTGGGAGGGCTTCAAGGAGGGCGCGCGCGACGCGAGCGGCAGCGACGCCGTCTTCTCCCTGGAGAAGGGCCAGTGCTTCGACACACGGGGTGGTTCCCTGGAGGGCGTGGCCTACGACGTCGACACGGTGTCCTGCGAGGGCGAGCACGACGGCGAGGTCTTCGCGAACTTCCCGTTGCCGGACGGCGGTTACCCGGGCGACGACGCCGTCACCGAGGCCGCCGACGACAAGTGCTTCTCGCTCCAGTACGCCTACGCGATGGACTCCTGGGCCGTCCCCGACGACGTCGACATCTACTACTTCACGCCCACGAGCGACAGTTGGCGCTACGGAGACCGCGAGATCAGCTGTGTCTTCGGCAACACGGACGAGAAGGGCACCCTGACCGGCTCCCTGCGCCAGGACGCGACGACCCTCGACGCCGACCAGGTCGCCTATCTGGAGGCGGCCGAGGTCCTGAACAAGGCGATGGACTCGGCGCCCGAGGAGGAGTACGTCGAGGACGACCTGCCCGGTCACAAGGCGTGGGCGACCCGGGTCTCGGGTGCCCTCACCGAGCAGGTCGGCCTGTTGCGCGGCCACCGGTGGCCCGCCGACGCCGAGAAGCCGGTCGCCGCGCTCGTCGGGCACCTGGAGTCCGCGAAGAAGGAGTGGGCCGACGCGGCGAAGACCTCCGACGTGGACACCTTCTACGAGCACTACGGCAAGGCACTGGACCTCACCGACGCGAAGAAGTCCGTCACGACCCGCAAGGCCCTGGGGCTTGAGTCGACCCCGCCGCCCGCGTACGAGGACGGCAGCGGGGACGAGAGTGCCGGCGACGCCGAGGTGTAGCGCAGGCCCTAGCGGAAAGAAAGTGCCTGCGTAAAGCCCCCGAAGGCCCTACGTCATCACATCGAGTGATTCTCTGGCCTTTACTTGCCTGGTACAACCCACGGTTGCCACCCTGTTGCTGTCTGTACAACCCCGAGGGAGTGGCCAGTGACATTCGGTGAGCAGCCGGCGTATCTGCGCGTCGCCGGCGATCTTCGCAAGAAGATCGTCGACGGATCGCTGCCACCGCACACCCGACTCCCGTCGCAGGCCAGAATCCGTGAGGAGTACGGGGTCTCGGACACGGTCGCCCTGGAGGCCCGCAAGGTGCTGATGGCCGAGGGGCTGGTCGAGGGCCGCTCCGGGTCGGGTACGTATGTGCGCGCGCGCCCGGTGCCCCGCCGTGTCGCCCGCTCCGGATACCGGTCGGACAGCGGCTCGACCCCGTTCCGCCAGGAGCAGGCCGACCTGGCCGCACGCGGTACGTGGGAGTCGCACAGCGCACAGACGGAGGCGAGCGGCGCCGTCGCCGAGCGGCTCGGCATCGAGGCCGGCGAGCGCGTGATGTGCACGAAGTACGTCTTCCGGGACGCGGGCGAGGCGATGATGCTCTCCACCTCCTGGGAACCCCTGGCCGTCACGGGCCGCACACCGGTGATGCTTCCCGAGGAGGGCCCCCTCGGCGGGATGGGCGTGGTCGAGCGCATGGCCGCCATCGACGTGGTCGTGGACAACGTCACCGAGGAGGTGGGCGCCCGGCCAGGCCTCGCCGAGGAGCTGTCCGCGCTGGGGGGAGTGCCGGGCCATGTCGTGCTCGTCATCCAGCGCACGTACTACGCGTCGGGCCGGCCGGTGGAGACGGCGGACGTGGTCGTGCCGGCGGACCGGTACCGGATCGCGTACCACCTGCCGGTGAAATAGGGGCCGCCGACGGCGGTCCGGGAGCGGTCCGGGGCGGACCGGCGGTGTAATCCGGTCGTTCTCGTGGCCTCCTGCGGGCGGCCCCGGGGCCGGTCCTCGCCCCGTCGGCGGGGCCCGCCGGGGGTGGCAGGGGGTGCCGGAGGGCGTATCCACGCGGATGCGCCCTCTCTGTGCTGGCCGGTTGCTTACGTACTGCGTACCTCTTTGT
Source organism: Streptomyces sp. NPDC060205 (assembly GCF_042728395.1). Taxonomy (NCBI): domain Bacteria; kingdom Bacillati; phylum Actinomycetota; class Actinomycetes; order Kitasatosporales; family Streptomycetaceae; genus Streptomyces; species Streptomyces sp. NPDC060205. Next base: position 13,247 of record NZ_JBHWZP010000218.1, on the reverse strand, counting down.
GAAAAGCCGTATTCGCTGCGTAAAGGTTAGGCGTAGGCTCCGGCATATGCGGATTGCGGTTTCCTTATGGAACGGGGTTGGGCGCGAACCGGGGGCGGGGAGTGGAGGGGCGCGATGAACGACGGCACGATCACACTTCCCTGGCTCGTCATACGACAGGACGACAACGGCAATCGCTATCGCGTCGGCAGGTACGCGACCAGGGCCGAGGCCCAGAAGATCGCGGACAGCCTCGACGTCCGGGGACACAAGCAGCTGTACTGGGTCGAGCGGATCGCGCAGAACGGCGCGAGGTGACGGCCGTCGGGTGACGGCCGTGGGGTGATCGGCGCCGAAGGGTTTCCGCAGCTCCCGTAGGCTCCTGCGCATGACCGAACCGATCGTGGTGGTGGGGGCCGCCGTGCTCAGTGACGGGCGGCTGCTCGCCGCGCGTCGCAGCGCGCCCGTGGAGTTGGCCGGGCGCTGGGAGCTTCCCGGGGGGAAGGTCGAGCCGGGGGAGAGTTCCGAGGGGGCTCTCGTGCGGGAGCTCCGGGAGGAGCTGGGGGTTTCGGCGGAGCCGTTGGTGCGGGTGCCGGGGGAGTTCGTCCTGCGGGCGCCGTACGTGTTGCGGGTGTGGACGGTTCGTCTGCTTCCCGGGTCGCCCGCGCCTCTCGCTCTTCAGGACCACGACGAGCTGCGGTGGCTGACGGTCGATGAGCTGTGGGACGTCGACTGGCTGGACCAGGACGTGCCGGCTGTCGTCGAGGTGGCGCGGGTGGTGTGGGGGGTTTCCTCGCCCCCGCCGCCCCTACCCTCCCCCAGTCTCGGCTTCGCTCGACCGGGGGGACCCCCATCGTCCCTGCCTCAGGGGCTCCGCCCCCGAACCCCCGGTCCTCAAACGCCGGACGGCTGAGGGATTCGCGGACCGTCCGCGACTCTTCAGCCGGTCCGGCCGTTCGCGGCTCTTCAGCCGGTCTGGTCGCGTACTCAGGGGCTTTGCCCCCGAACGCCCGGTCCTCAGGCGCCGGACGGCTGAGGGATTCGGGGGCCCTCCGCGGCTCTTCAGCCCGTCCGGCGTTTGAGGGCGAGCGCGTAGCGCGACAGGGGGGTCCGGGGGCGCAGCCCCAGGGGGTGCGATACACGTGTCGTACGTGGGACGCTCGCCCTCGCGGGGCGCGTGTGGAGAGTGATGCGGGCTCGGAGTACGCCGTTCGTGGCACGGCACGCCCGCGCGCGCGGTACTTCGCCCGGGATATCGGGTATGTGCCAATAAAACCGATGAAATCGGACATGGTCCGCCGCAGGCCTGGGAGTGAGCTGCGTGATTCACACCGAGGGCGATGTCGCCGAGTGGACCTTCCCCGCGGAGCCGGGCGCCGTCAGAACGGCCCGCGCCGTGGTCCGCGGCCAACTGCGCGCCTGGGGCCTCGATGCCCTGAGTGATGTGACGGCGCTGCTGGTCAGCGAGCTGGTGACCAACTCTCTGCGGTACGCGACCGGCCCCATCGGCGTTCGTCTCGTACGCCCCTCGGGTCTTCTGGACGGCCTGCTCGTGGAGGTTTCCGACCCGCTGCCCGACCCGCCCCGGGAGCGCTCCGCCCAGCCTGACGACGAGACCGGGCGGGGGCTCCAGCTGGTGGCCGACGCGGCGCGCCGCTGGGGCACCAGACCAGGCGAAACGGGCAAGACGGTGTGGTTCGAGCTGGCCCTGCCCGACTGATCGCCGGTCCTGTGGCCCGGTCCGCGGGTTGTCCGGTCCGTCTCGGGTACAGAGACGGACCGAGTCGGTGGTTCGACGGGGTGCCACGTGGTTAGAAGACTGGGAGTGTTTGTCGCAGCCGGTCCTAAAAGCATCGGGACCGTGCTGTGATCGTGAACACCGTGTTGTGCGGCTCCGTAGTGCTGGATACTGCGGGCAGCCGCTTTCGGTGACCGGTGCCGGGCGCGGTGAGCTGGAGGGGACGGTTCGCGTGAGCGAGATACCAGCGAAGGCCACGGAGTCCGAGGATCCGTCGGGCGGCGCGATGGCTGATGCGACGACAGGCGATGACGCCACGCCCGCGGCGGGCAGGACGACGGCCGGAGCGTTGGGCGGCGGGTCGGACGGAGTGTCGGGCGACTCGTCCGGTGAGGTCGTGTGGCAGAGCAGTCCGCCCGGATCGATCTACGACTACATCAAGGTCGCCTCCTTCTCGATCGGCCCCGACGGTCTCGTCGACCAGTGGAGCCTGCGCGCCGAGCAGCTCTTCGGCATCTCCACCGACCGCGCCGTGGGCATGGATCCCATCGAGGCCTTCGTGGCCGAGGACAGGCGCGACTTCGGCCAGCGGAAGATGGCCGAGGTCCTCGACGGCAGGGAGTGGACCGGTGTGGTCCCCTTCCGGCTGCGCGACCCCGGGGGCAGCGGCCGGACCACCGAGGGACTCGCCGAGGTGTACGTCATGCCGACGCGCACCGAGGAGGGCGAACGGGCCGCCGTGTGCATCGTCGTGGACGTGCGCACCCTCCGCAGCATCGAAACGGACCTCGCCGCCTCGCAGGCGATTTTCGGCCAATCTCCGTTCGGTTTCCTCCTGATCGACCCGGACCTGCGGATTCGCCGCGCCAACCAGCGGTTCGCCTCGACCTTCGGCGGCACCGTCGACGACCACCGCGGCCGTACGGTCAAGGACTATCTGTCGCCGGGCGAGACCGACCGGGTCTCGGCGATACTGCGCCGGGTCCTGGAGACGGGCGACTCCGTCACCGAGATGCTGGTCACGGGCACCGTCCCCGGTTCCTCCGAGCGCCGCCACTGGTCCATCAACCTCTATCGCGTACACGGCGGTTCGGGCCGGCCGATCGGGATCGCGTGGCTGGGTACCGACATCACCGCGCGCCGCGCGGCCGCCCGTGAGGCCGCGCAGGCCCGGCGCAATCTCGCCCTCCTGAACGAGGCGGGAGCGCGTATAGGGAATTCGCTCGATCTGGAGACCACGGCCCGCGAACTGCTGGACGTCGCCGTCCCCGGCTTCTGCGACCTGGCCTCCGTCGACCTCTACCAAGGGCTGCTCGCCGGCGACGAGACCCCGCCGGGCCTCGCCGACGGCAGCGCCGAACTGCGCAGGGTGGCCTATGCCAGCGCCGTGTCGGACGCGCCCTTCGTCGGCGGCCGCAAGCTCGTCAGCGTCGGCGCGGTCCACCACTTCGCCTTCAACTCCGCCTGCGCGGACGCCCTGCGCACCGCCAAGCCGCAGTTCGTCGCCGCTGAGGACGGCGAGCTGATCCAGTCCACGCTCGCGGTGCCGATGGTCGCCCACGACACGGTCGTCGGCATCGTCCAGTTCTCCCGCACGAAGGGCAGCGAGCCGTTCGGGGAGCGCGACCGGGCGCTGGCGGTCGAACTGGCCGCGCGGGCCGCCGTCTGCATGGACAACGCGCGCCTGTACCGCCGCGAGCACGAGCGGGCCCTGATCCTCCAGCGGTCCCTGCTGCCCCCGGGCGACCCGGAGGCCTCGGGCCTCGACATCGCCTGCCGCTACCTCCCGGGGAACGCGGCCACCGAGGTCGGCGGCGACTGGTTCGACGTCATCGAACTGCCCGGTCACCGCACGGCGCTGGTCGTCGGTGACGTGATGGGGCGCGGTCTGCGGGCGGCCGTCGCGATGGGTGAACTGCGCACGGCCGTACGCACGCTGGCGCTGCTCGACCTCGAACCGGCCGAAGTACTCTCCGCGTTGGACGAGATCGCCCGTGGACTCGGCACACCGGGCGGCACGCAGCAATCTACGCGCGGTGCCCGCCAGTCCCGGGACGCCGACCTCTCCGAGGTCTACCTCGCCACCTGTGTGTACGCGGTCTACGACTCCGTCACCCGCCGCTGTACGTTCGCCAACGCCGGCCATCTCCCGCCTGTCCTGGTGGAACCGGGCGAGAGCGCGCTCATGCTCGACGTACCGCCGGGCATGCCGCTGGGAGTCGGCGGCGAGCCGTTCGAGGAGGTGGAGGTCGAACTCCCCGAGGGCGCCCTCCTGGCGCTCTACACGGACGGTCTGGTCGAATCCCGCGACCATCCCCTCGACGAGGGCCTGCAGGCCTTCGTGGGCGCCCTCACGGACCCCTCGGCCCCGCTGGAGGACGTCTGCGACCACGTCCTGAGCACCCTCGACACCCATCACGGCGAGGACGACATCGCGCTGCTGATGGCACGTGTCCAGGGGCTGCCCGCCGAGTCGGTGGGCGACTGGACGCTGCCGCGCGAACCCCGGAGCGTGGGCCGCGCCCGCGAGTTCGCCCGCAACCAGCTGGTCGGCTGGGACCTCGAACCGCTCGTCGACACGGCCGAACTGCTCGTCAGCGAGCTGGTCACCAACGCTCTGCGCTACGGCGAGGGCGAGATCCGGCTGCGGCTCCTGCTCGACCGCACGCTGGTCTGCGAGGTCTGGGACGCCGGTCTCGTCCAGCCGCGCCGCCGCCGGGCCCGAGACACCGACGAGGGCGGCCGGGGACTGCAGCTGGTGGGGCTCCTCAGCGCCGCCTGGGGCTCGCGCCGCACACCCCGGGGCAAGACGGTGTGGTTCGAACTGCCCCTGCCCAACGGCGGAACGAGCCTCGCGGACCCGGCGGAGGCCCTGCTGAGCCTGTTCTGACCCCCGCCCGCCACGGCCGTCCCGAAGACCTCACCCCTTCGGGGAACGCCTGCCGATCTTCGACCCCAGCCAGACCAGCGGGTCGTACTTGCGGTCGACGGCGCGTTCCTTGAGGGGGATCAGGGCGTTGTCCGTGATCTTGATGCCCTCGGGGCAGACGTCCGTGCAGCACTTGGTGATGTTGCAGTAGCCGAGCCCGTGCTCGTCCTGGGCGGTCCTCTTGCGGTCCAGGCCGCTCTCCTGCGCCGCGTCCAGCGGATGCATGTCCAGCTCGGCCACCCGCATCAGGAAGCGCGGCCCGGCGAACGCGGTCTTGTTCTCCTCGTGGTCGCGCACCACATGGCAGGTGTCCTGGCACAGGAAGCACTCGATGCACTTGCGGAACTCCTGCGAGCGGTCCACGTCCTCCTGCATCATCCGGTACTCACCGGCCGCCAGCTTCTCCGGCGGTACGAACGCGGGCACCTCCCGGGCCTTCGTGTAGTTGAAGCCGACGTCGGTGACCAGGTCGCGGACCACGGGGAACGCCCGCAGGGGAGTGACGGTGATCGTCTCCTCCCGGGTGAACACCGACATCCGGGTCATGCACAGCAGCCGCGGCCGGCCGTTGATCTCCGCCGAGCACGAACCGCACTTGCCCGCCTTGCAGTTCCAGCGCACGGCGAGGTCCGGGGCCTGGGTCGCCTGGAGCCGGTGGATGATGTCGAGGACCACCTCGCCGTCGTTCACCTCGACCGCGAAGTCCTCCAGGCCGCCGCCCCCGACGTCCCCGCGCCACACCTTGAAGCGGGCCTCATAGCTGCTCACTCGTAGAGCTCCTCTTCGGCGAGGTACTTGCCCAGCTCTTCCTTCTCGAAGAGAGCGAGCAGGTCGGGTCGGATGGGTTCGGTGGTCTCCCGTACGAGGTCGATCTGGCCGTGCACCGGGTCCGTCGCCGCCAGGCCGCCGGTGGGATCGGTCAGTTGACAGAGCAGGTTCACGCGCCGCCAGGCCCGGTCCATCGCCGGATGGTCCTCGCGGGTGTGGCCGCCGCGCGACTCGGTGCGCTCCAGCGCGGCCCGTGCCACGCACTCGCTGACGAGCAGCATGTTGCGCAGGTCGAGCGCGAGGTGCCAGCCCGGGTTGAACTGCCGGTGCCCCTCGACCCCGGCGCGCCGGGCCCGTACCCGCAGATCCGCGAGTTTCTCCAGGGCCGCCTCCATCTCCGCCTCCCGGCGGATGATGCCGACGAGGTCGTTCATCGTCTGCTGGAGCTCCTGGTGGAGGGTGTACGGGTTCTCCGGCGGCCGGCCGTCCTCGCCCTCGCCGGGCGCGGGCCCCTCGGCCGAGAAGGGCCGCAGCGCCTCCGCGGCGGCGGCGTCGACCTGGGCCTCGTCCACGACGGGGCGCCCGCCGGCGGGCCCGGTGGCGTGCTCCGCGGCGTGCAGTCCGGCCCGCCGCCCGAAGACCAGCAGGTCGGAGAGCGAGTTCCCGCCGAGCCGGTTGGAGCCGTGCATCCCGCCCGCGACCTCACCGGCCGCGAACAGTCCCGGCACCCCGCGGGCCGCCGCGGTGTCCGACTCGACCGCGATGCCGCCCATCACGTAGTGGCAGGTCGGCCCGACCTCCATCGCCTCGGCGGTGATGTCGACGTCGGCGAGTTCCTTGAACTGGTGGTACATGGACGGCAGCCGGCGCCGGATCACCTCGGCCGGCATCCGGGTCGAGACGTCGAGGAAGACTCCGCCGTGCGGGGAGCCGCGGCCCGCCTTCACCTCGGAGTTGATGGCCCGTGCCACCTCGTCCCGGGGGAGCAGTTCGGGCGGGCGCCGGTTGTGGTCCGGGTCCTCGTACCAGCGGTCGCCCTCCTCCTCGGACTGCGCGTACTTCTCCTTGAAGACGTCCGGGATGTACTCGAACATGAACCGCTTGCCCTCGGAGTTCCTGAGCACCCCGCCGTCCCCGCGCACCGACTCCGTGACGAGGATCCCCTTCACGGACGGCGGCCAGACCATGCCCGTCGGGTGGAACTGCACGAACTCCATGTTCAGCAGCGGCGCCCCGGCGAGCAGCGCCAGCGCGTGCCCGTCGCCCGTGTACTCCCAGGAGTTCGACGTCACCTTGAAGGACTTGCCGATGCCGCCGGTGGCGACCACGACCGAGGGCGCGTCGAGCACGAAGAACCGGCCCGACTCCCGCTCGTAGCAGAACGCCCCGGCGACCCTGCCGCCGTCCTTCAGGATCCGGGTGACTGTGCACTCCTGGTAGACCTTCAGACGCGATTCGTAGTCCCCGGTCTCCTTGAAGTCCTCCTGCTGGAGCGAGACGATCTTCTGCTGGAGCGTGCGGATCAGCTCCAGGCCCGTACGGTCGCCGACGTGCGCGAGCCGCGGGTACTCGTGCCCGCCGAAGTTGCGCTGGGAGATGCGCCCGTCCGCCGTACGGTCGAAGAGGGCGCCCCACGTCTCCAGCTCCCACACCCGGTCGGGGGCCTCCTGGGCGTGCAGTTCGGCCATCCGCCACTGGTTGAGGAACTTGCCGCCGCGCAGGGTGTCGCGGAAGTGGACCTGCCAGTTGTCGCCGGAGTTGACGTTGCCCATGGCCGCCGCGATGCCGCCCTCGGCCATCACGGTGTGGGCCTTGCCGAACAGCGACTTGCAGATGACGGCCGTACGCGCGCCGCGTTCGCGCGCCGCGATCGCCGCGCGCAGGCCGGCTCCTCCGGCACCGACCACGACGACGTCCCACTCCTGCCGGTCGACCACGGACATCTGAAGCACCTTTTGTCTGTTAGAAGAAGGTCGGGTCGTCGAAGACGCCGGACGCGACCAGGTACACGTAGAAGTCGGCGAGCGCCACGCTCACCAGCGACGCCCAGGCGAGCTGCATATGACGTGCGTTCAGCCGTCCCACCAGCTGCCAGGCCCGGTAGCGCACGGGGTGCTTGGAGAAGTGCTTGAGCTTGCCGCCGACGATGTGCCGACAGGAGTGGCACGAGAAGGTGTACGCCCAGATCAGCACGATGTTGACGAGGAACACGAGCGTGCCGAGCCCCATGTGGCCCCACTCGTAGTCCTCGTTCCGGAAGGCGAGGACCGTGTCGTACGTGAGGATCCCGGCGACCGGGACGGCCGCGTAGAAGAAGTAGCGGTGGATGTTCTGCAGGATCAGCGGGAAGCGCGTCTCGCCCGAGTACTTCTTGTGCGGCTCGGCGACCGCGCAGGCCGGCGGCGAGGCCCAGAAGCCCCGGTAGTAGGCCTTGCGGTAGTAGTAGCAGGTCAGCCGGAAGCCGAGCGGGAAGATCAGCACCAGCAGGGCGGGGGACAGGCCCCACCAGCTGCCGAAGATCTCCCAGTTGGGCCCGTTCCGCATCGGCACGCAGTTCTCCGCCAGACACGGCGAGTAGAACGGTGAGACGTACGGGGCGGCGTAGTAGTCGCTGTTCGAGAACGCCCGCCACGTCGAGTAGACGACGAAGGCCAGCAGCCCGGCCGCCGTCGCGGCGGGCGCCAGCCACCAGCGGTCGGTCCGCAGATGCGGGGCGGAGATCGCGGCGCGCGTGGCGTTCCGTACGCCGCCGCTCTTCATTTGGGGTTCCGTACCAGTGGCCAAGGAGAGCTCCGGTCGGGGATCAGGGTGCGTGGCGGTCGCGGGCGCCGAGACCCTCGTCGTCGGAGTCCGTCCACAGGGTCGTGTCGTACGGGGTGTCGGGGATGGACACGAGGTCGGGGCGCTTGGGCCGGGCGAGACCGGGTGCGGCCTCGCGCAGCAGCGCCACGCTCTCGCGCAGGTGATCGGCGTCGGTGCGCACCCTGCGCATCTCCAGGCCGCCACCGTCCAACTGCTGTTCCAGGCGCCTCACGGACCTCACCAGGTCGTCGAGGCAGCGCTGGACTGACGTCAGTTCGTCGTGCACGGACATGACTTGCCCTCACTTCCGCGGACCCGGCGGCCCAAGGCGGCAACGTTCATGCGCCTGCGAGTGTCGCGCGTCACACCGGCTGGTGGGAAGGGACGTGCATGGATTGGGAAGATCCGGCAGAAGCCCGCCGGGGGGCGCGCGGGCACCGGGCCCGCTCCGGCGCGCGGGCCCGGGGCATTGCGCCGCACGGGTGGGCTTCCCCGGGCCCGTCGCCGTGTCGCCGCCCGGTGCCGGAACCTTTCCTCTTCAGTGGCCGCATAGATCTGATCAACTCCAAATACCGCCAAACGTGATCAGACCATCCGTGTTCACCCGTGGAGCGGCCCCCCGGAGGTACCAGTCATGTCCCACGACGGCGTCGGACTGCGCGCGGTGACGCGCTCGGCAGCGTTCCTCACGGCGGGCGTCCTCGCGGCGGGCGCTCTCGCCGGGTGCAGTGAGCAGGACGAGGCGGGCAGGCCCGCCGCCGGCCAGGACATCGCGTCCGCGAAGCGTGATCGGATCGCCGACGGCGGCACCCTGCACTGGGCCGTGGACAACGTCCCCGAGACCCTCAACACCTTCCAGGCGGACGCCGACGCGGCCACCTCCCGGGTCGCCGGCGCCGTACTGCCCTCCCTGTACCGGCTCGACGCCAACGGCCGCGCCCGGCGCAACCCCGACTACCTGGAGGGCGCGAAGGTCGTCGAGCGCGAGCCCCGGCAGGTCGTGCTCTACAAGCTCAACCAGCAGGCCGTCTGGAGCGACGGCCGCGAGATCGGCGCCGCGGACTTCTCCGCGCAGTGGCGCGCCCTGTCCGGCAAGGACACCGCGTACTGGACGGCCCGCAACGCCGGCTACGACCGCATCGAGAAGATCGAACGCGGCAAGAACGACCTGGAGGTGCGGGTCACCTTCAAGAAGCCGTACGCGGACTGGCAGTCGCTGTTCTCGCCGCTGTACCCGAAGGACGTCATGGGCACCCCGGACACCTTCAACGACAGCGCCCGCCGCAGACTGAAGGTCACCGCGGGCCCCTTCGCCGTCGACACGGTCGACCGCACCTCGGGCGACATCACCCTCAAGCGCAACCCCCGCTGGTGGGGGCGGCCCGCCAAGCTCTCCGAGCTGGTCCTGCGCGCCGTGCCCCGGGAGAAACGTGCCGCCGCGCTCGCCGGCGGGCGCCTCGACCTGGCCGAGATCGACGCGGCCGAGGCCCACCGCATCACGTCCGCCGCCCGGGAGGCCAGGAGCGGCAAGGGCGCACCGCTCACCCACGGCCCCGGCGCCGCCCTCACCCCGGGCCGGGCGCTGCGTTCCTGGGCCATCGCGCACGGCTCCGACGAGGAGGCCGCCGACAAGGAGACCACGGCCCGCAGGAAGCGCGCCAAGGCCGTGGCGAAGTACACCGGGCAGCAGTCCGCCCTGCGCGGTTTCGTGGTCCGCAAGTCCCTCGAACCGGCCTTCACGCAGCTCGCGTTGAACGGCTCCGAGGGCCCGCTCGCCGACGAACGGGTCCGCCGGGCCGTGGCCCGCGCCCTCGACCGCAAGGAGCTCGCCAAGGCCGTCCTTGAGCCGCTCGGCCTGCCCGCCGAGCCGGTCGGCAGCCACCTGGCGCTCGCCGGACAGCACGCGTACGCCGACAACAGCGGAGCGCTCGGCGACCAGGACACCGGGGAGGCGCAGGCCCTGCTTGCCGACGCCGGGTGGGTGGCGGGCGGCTCCGTCAAGGAGGAGAAGTCCAAGAAGGGCGCGGGCGCCGAGGCCTCGAAGGCGGCCAAGGGCAAGAAGGACACGAAGGACGCCAAGGACGCCAAGGACACGGACGAGGCGGACGGCTCCGGCGACGACGGCACGTACATCGTCGGGGGCACGGACGACAAGCCCGCCGACGACGAGAGCCCCACCGTGCTCGCGCCCAGGAAGCGGGACGGGGCGAGCGGGGCGGAGAAGCACCTCGCCCAGGACGGGAAGCAGCAGCTCAAGCCGGGCGGAGCCCCGGGGGCGTACGCGCCCAGGGGCACCCGCGCCCCGGGGCCCGAGGCCGCGGGGCCGCTCGCCAAGAACGGCAAGCCGCTGTCGCTGCGCTTCGTGCTCCCCTCGGGCCCCGGATCCCAGTCGCTGCGGGCGGTCGGGGACCGGATCGCCCGGATGCTGGACCGCGTCGGCATCCGTACGGAGATCTCCAAGGTCGCCGACGACAGCTATTTCAAGGATCACATCGCCTCGGGCCAGTACGACCTGGCGCTGTACTCCTGGCCCGCGTCCGCGTTCCCCGCGACCGACGCCCGCCCCATCTACGCCAAGCCGGTCCCGGCGGCGGACGGTTCCCTGAACGTCGAGCAGAACTTCACCCGGGTCGGCACCGACCAGGTGGACCAGCTCTTCGACCAGGCCGTCGCCGAACTGGACGCGGACGAGTCCCGCTCCCTGGTCCGCAAGGCGGACGCCCGCATCTGGGCCGCCGCGGCCTCCATCCCCCTCTACCAGCGCCCCCAGCTGACGGCGTCCCGCACCAATCTGGCCAACGCGGGAGCCTTCGGTTTCCAGACCCCTCTCTACGAAGACATGGGCTTCCTCAAAAAGGACTGAACCCGCAGGTGAAGGCGAGTCCCCGGCCCCGTCAGGGGCGCGGGGAACTGCGCGATCGGCCCCCACCGGCCCGCACTGTGGGAGCCGGCCGATCCAGCCCGCGAAGCCCCAGCGGCAGCGGCCACGTACCATGGGGTAAGGCCGTGGCACGTTTCAGCCCGGCAGGGCCCCGCGCAGCAGCGGATGGCCGTCACCTCACTCCGGGAGAAGCGCCTCAATATGGCCACGCGCCACGACATCCGCAACGTCGCCATCGTCGCCCACGTCGACCACGGCAAGACCACCCTGGTCGACGCCATGCTCAAGCAGGCCGGTGCCTTCGCCGCGCACGCCGCCGAGTCGCTCGACGACCGCATGATGGACTCGAACGACCTGGAACGTGAGAAGGGCATCACGATCCTGGCCAAGAACACGGCGGTGAAGTACCACCCGAAGGATGGCGGCGACGTCATCACCATCAACATCATCGACACCCCCGGCCACGCCGACTTCGGTGGTGAGGTCGAGCGCGGTCTGTCGATGGTGGACGCGGTCGTCCTCCTGGTCGACGCCTCCGAGGGCCCGCTGCCCCAGACCCGCTTCGTGCTGCGCAAGGCGCTGCAGGCCCGCCTGCCCGTCATCCTGTGCATCAACAAGACGGACCGTCCCGACTCGCGTATCGACGAGGTCGTGAACGAGGCGTACGACCTCTTCCTCGACCTGGACGCGGACGAGGACCAGATCGAGTTCCCCATCGTCTACGCGTGTGCGCGTGACGGTGTGGCGTCGCTCACCAAGCCGGAGGACGGCACCGTCCCGGCCGACAGCGACAGCCTGGAGCCGTTCTTCTCCACGATCCTGTCGCACGTGCCGGCCCCGTCCTACGACGAGGAGGCCCCGCTCCAGGCGCACGTCACCAACCTGGACGCGGACAACTTCCTCGGCCGTATCGCGCTGCTGCGCGTCGAGCAGGGCGAGCTGCGCAAGGGCCAGACGGTCACGTGGATCAAGCGTGACGGCACCATGTCGAACGTCCGCATCACCGAGCTGCTGATGACCGAGGCGCTCACCCGCAAGCCCGCCGAGAAGGCCGGCCCCGGTGACATCTGTGCCGTCGCCGGTATCCCGGACATCATGATCGGCGAGACCCTGGCCGACCCCGAGAACCCGATCGCGCTGCCGCTCATCACGGTGGACGAGCCGGCCATCTCGATGACCATCGGTACGAACACCTCCCCGATGGTCGGCCGCGGCGCGACCGGCAAGGGCGCGGACAACAAGGCCGTGGTCAAGGACCGCAAGGTCACCGCCCGCCAGGTCAAGGACCGCCTCGACCGCGAGCTGATCGGTAACGTCTCGCTGCGGGTTCTCGACACCGAGCGCCCCGACGCCTGGGAGGTGCAGGGCCGCGGTGAGCTGGCGCTGGCCATCCTGGTCGAGCAGATGCGCCGCGAGGGCTTCGAGCTGACCATCGGCAAGCCGCAGGTGGTCACGCAGGTCATCGACGGCAAGGTGCACGAGCCGGTCGAGCGCATGACGATCGACGTGCCCGAGGAGCACATGGGCGCGGTCACGCAGCTCATGGGCGTCCGCAAGGGCCGCATGGACAACATGTCGAACCACGGCTCGGGCTGGGTCCGGCTGGAGTTCGTCGTGCCGTCCCGCGGCCTCATCGGCTTCCGTACGGAGTTCCTGACCGGGACGCGCGGCACCGGTATCGCCCACTCGATCCACGAGGGCCACGAGCCGTGGTTCGGCACGCTGACGACCCGTAACAACGGCTCGCTGGTCGCCGACCGCTCGGGCGCCGTCACCGCGTTCGCGATGACGAACCTCCAGGAGCGCGGTGTGCTGTTCACCGAGCCCGGCACCGAGGTGTACGAGGGCATGATCGTCGGTGAGAACTCGCGCGCCGACGACATGGACGTGAACATCACCAAGGAGAAGAAGCTCACCAACATGCGGTCGGCCGCGGCCGACTCCTTCGAGGCGATCGTCCCGCCGCGCAAGCTCTCGCTCGAACAGTCGCTGGAGTTCTGCCGCGACGACGAGTGTGTCGAGGTGACCCCGGAGGCCGTGCGCATCCGCAAGGTCAACCTGGACGCCCGTGAGCGCGGTCGCGCCGCGAGCCGCGCCAAGCACGGCTGACCCTGCCTCGTCGTAGCCCGGCTCCCCGCACCGCGGGGAGC
>NZ_JBHWZP010000217.1:0-15883 GCF_042728395.1 Streptomyces sp. NPDC060205 | reverse complement strand
GCCCCCGAGGGCCCGGTTCGTAACCGGGGGGGGGGCCGGCCCACCCCGCCCGGGCGGCCGTCGTCCCCCCCCCCACGGGGCACGACGGCCGCTCCAGGGGGACTGTCAGACCCTGGGCCTAGGGTGTGCGGATGACGACGGGGACGACGACGTACGCGGCGCTGCTGCGCGGGATCAACGTGGGCGGCAGCCGGAAGGTGCCGATGGCCGAGCTGCGCACCCTCCTGGAAGGGCTGGGGCACGGCGGCGTGGGCACGTATCTGCAGAGCGGCAATGCCGTGTTCACCAGCGACCACGGCGACGAGGACTCCCTCGCCGAGGAGCTGGCGGGAGCCCTCGCCGACCACTTCGGTTTCACTGTCGACGTGCTGGTGCGCGACCACGCGTATCTGCGGGCCGTCCTCGACGCCTGCCCGTTCCCGGCCGCCGAACTGGAGGCCAAGCAACTGCACGTCACGTACTTCTCGGCGCCGGTCGACGCCGAACGCTTCGCGTCGGTCGACGAGAAGACCTTCCTGCCCGAGGAGTTCCGCCTCGGCGACCGCGTCCTGTATCTGTACGCCCCCGACGGCCTCGGCCGCTCCAAGCTGGCGGAGAGCCTGGCGAGGCCCCGGGTGACGAAGGGCGTCGTCGCCACCACACGCAACTGGAACACGGTCGTCAAACTCGTGGAGCTGACCGGTGAGTGAGCCCCGGCGCGACGAGAGCCCGGCAGCGGCCGTCGAGGCGGCCGTCGCGGGCGAACTGCGCCTCCTGGACCCCGAGGTCCGCCGTTCGCCCGAACTGGCCGACGCGCTGCTGCACCCCGACTTCCACGAGTTCGGCGCCTCCGGCCGGCACTGGGACCGGGCCGCGATCATCGACATGCTCACCACGGAGACGGAGACGGAGGCAGAGACGGCCCCTGTGTCCGTCTCCAGGATGAGAGGCGTCCAGCTCTCGGCGGACGTCGTCCACCTCACCTTCGACACGGAGGACGACGGCCGCCGCGTACACCGGAGTTCGCTGTGGAGGCGGGCGGACGGCCGATGGCTCCTGTACTTCCACCAGGGCACGCCGTTCACGGTGTGACAGGCTCGGCCCATGCGCTACATCATCATCGGAGCAGGGGCCGTGGGCGGGGCCGTCGGCGGACGCCTCGCCGAGTCGGGACACGACGTGGTGCTCGTCGCGCGCGGCGCGCACCACGACGCGCTGCGCGAGCGCGGACTGCGGCTCGTGACACCCGACGGGACCCGCACCCACCGGCTGCCCACGGTCGACGGTCCGTCGGCCCTCGGCGAACTGCGTCCCACGGACGTCCTCGTGCTCGCCGTCAAGACGCAGGACAGCGTGGCGGCGCTGGAGGAATGGGGACCCGTCCCCGTGGCGGGCGGCGGTACGGCGGCCGAACGGCTGCCGCTGCTGTGCGCCCAGAACGGCGTGGAGAGCCAGCGGCTCGCACTGCGCCGCTTCCACCGGGTGTACGGGGTGTGCGTGTGGCTGCCCGCCACCTTCGTCGAGCCGGGCGTGGTGTCCGCGGCCGGTGCGCCCCTCACCGGCATCCTGCACCTGGGCCGCTTCCCGCACGGCACGGACGACACCGCGCGGGCCGTCGCCGCCGACCTGTCCGCGTCCCGCTTCGAGGCGCCGGTGGTGCCCGATGTGACGCGCTGGCAGTACGCCAAGCTGCTCGCCAACCTCGCCAACGCCACCGAGGCCGTCAGCGGGGTCGTCGACAGTGCGGAGGCCCGTGCGCTGCGGGGGCGGGTACGCGCCGAGGGCGAGGCGGTCCTCGCCGCCGCGGGCATCGCGTACGCCTCGCAGGAGGAGCAGAAGGAGGCCCGCGCCGACAAGATGCGCCTCGTACCGCTCGACGACGCACCGGTACGCGGCGGCGGCTCGTCCTGGCAGTCGCTGAGCCGGGGCACGGGCACGATCGAGGCGGACTACCTGAACGGTGAGATCGCCCTGCTGGGGCGGCTGCACGGGGTTCCGACGCCCCTCAACGACCTGCTGCGACGCCTCGCGAACGAGTTCGCGCGGCAGCGGCGGGCGGCGGGTTCGATGCCGGTGGCCGAGCTGGTCCGGCTGGCCGACGCGGCCCTCTCGTCGGCGCTCCCGATCTCCGGTGCCGCAACTCCGTGACACACGGCCCCTTGTATCCCTAGGGTGATGGGGCGATTACGGGGTGGGGGGGCCTGAATGGTCGGAAGACAGTTGCCGTCGCTGCCGAAGATGCGCAAGGACGCGGTGACGCGGCGGTTGTGCGCGTCGGTGCATCTCGACGCGTCCTTCGCGCACGAGGCGGACCACCGGCTCACCGGGGACGGCCTGAACGCCATGGGCCCGGCGCTCGGCATCAACCTCGTCGCGCTCGCCCGGCACGCGCGCGTCGCCGTCAGGGCCCGCGCCGCGCTCGACCGTCAGCTCGCCTGGCTGTTCGCGGCCGGCTGGGCCGCGCTGCTCGCCGGACTGGTCGCCCTGGTCAAGGGCCACGGACCGATCGCGATGATCGCCGTGTACGGGCCGGTGGCCGTCCTGGCCGCCGCCTGGTGGCTCGTCCACCACGACCAGGCGCGCGCCCGGGCCGCGGCCCAGGAGGTCTACCGCAGCCAGGACAAGGCCGAGAACCTCGCCCCGGCCGTCGAACAGGAGGCGGAGGCGCGGCTGCACGACCTCAAGCGGGCCAACGTGATCCCGTACACCGACTCCGCGGAGCGCACCAACCCGTTCGTCGGCAGCGGCGACAAGATCAAGGAAACGCTCTGGCAGCCGATCGACGTCAGCAGGCCCGCGGACTCGCCCACCGGCGGCAAGCTCACCGTCCGCCCCTTCGACGCCGTCGACCTGCACACCTACGTGGCCCGGGAGATGGAGGGAGTCTCCGGCCTCGACGGA
Source organism: Streptomyces sp. NPDC060205 (assembly GCF_042728395.1). Lineage (NCBI taxonomy): Bacteria > Bacillati > Actinomycetota > Actinomycetes > Kitasatosporales > Streptomycetaceae > Streptomyces > Streptomyces sp. NPDC060205. The sequence continues at coordinate 13,003 of NZ_JBHWZP010000217.1, read as the reverse complement.
CTGCGCGCCAGGAACCGCCTGTACGTGCTCGGCAGCAACGCCCTCCACCTGCCCGACCTGCTGCCCGACCGCACCCGCCACCCACGCGCGCAGATCCCCCGGCAGCTCGTCCAGGCGGGCCTGCAGAGCCCCGGCGCCGGCATGCGCACGTACCTCTGCCTCGAACGGGTCGGCGAGGGCGGCCGGACCATCGTCTCCATGTATCTGCGGGCGCGACTGCACCGGCCGAGCCTCACCTGGGAGGTCGCCGCGTACGCGATCCCGCCGCTGCACGGCCGCTTCCACCGGGTGGACCACCTGCCCGTCGCCCGCGCCGAGAGCTGGTGGAGCCTCGTCTCGTACGCCACCACGCACGTCTGGCCCGAACTGCGCGGAGCCTCCCGGCGGCTGCGCGCCCGGCGCCGGTTCCACCGCGAGGCGGAGCGCGCGCTGGCCAGGACCCGCCGCGAGATCAAGGAACGCCATCTGGTCTACGACTACGGGGCGTTCGACAGTCTGCGCGAGAGCCTCGGTGACTGGGACGCGGCCGGTTACTCGGAGAAGACCGACGCGCAGGACTTCCTGTTCCGGCTTCAGCAGGGCGTCCTGGTCGCGACCGAGCGCTTCCTCCAGGACCACAACGTCGACACCGGCTCGTTCGACAAGGCACAGCAGATCATCAGCACCCAGACCTACAACATCTCCGGGGACATCAACGGCCCCAGCAACATCGGCAACCAGGGCCAGATCACCATGGCGGGCGGCCAGCCGCAGCAGGGGCAGGGCGGCCATCCGGGCGCGGGCCAGGCCGGCGGACCGTGACCCGCCCCCGCCCCCTCGGCGAGCCCGTCCTCGACGAACCCGCGCGTCCGGCGAACAGCACCCCGATCAGGAGCAAGGCATGAGCACCTTCAACTTCCACGGCAACATCAACGGCCCCTCCAACTTCGGCGACCACGGCCGTATCGAGGTCAACAACGGGACGGACGCGGCCCAGTCGCTGCGTCTGGCCGCCGAACTCGTGGAGCGGCTGCGCACCGAGAACCCGCCCCTCGTCGCCCAGGCGGAGGTCGTACGGGGCGAGTTGGCGCGGGCCGAGCAGGAGGGCGCTGCCCCGGACCGCGGGCGGGTCCGCTCGGCCCTGGACACGATCTCCGTGGGCGTCGCGGCCGGCAGCGGAGGCCTCGCGCTCGCCCAGGAGCTGAGCCGGGTCCTCGGCCTGTGAACCCGGCTCACCCCCTCACCCGTGGCCCGGGGCAGCCCTCTCACCCGTGATCCGGGGCGCTCACTTCGCCCGTACGACCGCGCGGGTCCCGTCGCCCAGGTCCAGTTCCAGGCCCGCGCGCAGCGGTACCGTCTGGCCGGGGCCGATCTGCTGGGACGTACCGTCCGAGCGCGTGCCCGCCCAGGTCCTGCTGCTGCGGTTCGCGATGCCGAAGCGCCCCGGCTTCGAGGGGTGTTCCACCAGTTCGGCCACCAGGCTCGCGTCCGAGTAGTCGTGCCGGGCCGGCTCCGCCTGCAGATGGTGGGCCTGCACCCGGGCCGCGCGCGGCAGCCGGATGTGGCGCTCGGTGCGCGGCGGGGGAGTGGTCACCGTCAGACGCGGCGGCAGCACCAGCAGCGCCCCGCAGCCCCAGCACGGACGGGACGTCGCAGGCTGGGGCTCGCCCGGCTCCGTCATGTTCTGCCGCCCGCAGGACGCGCACTCCACCACCGCGTCCCGCACCGCCCGCAGCGCGTCGCGCCATTCGGACTCCCGCACCCGGACCGCCGGATCGTGCAGCCCGGCCGTGAAGCTGCGCCGGAACAGCTCCTGGAGGGCGCCCGCGGAGGCGTCCCAGGTGGCCAGCACGGTCGCGTGCTCCATCGGGTCGGGCTCGTTCGAGTCGTCCGCCGGATCGAAGACGAACAGCGGGTTCTTCCCGTAGAGCTTCCGCTCGGCGGCCTCGTCCAGGCAGTGGATCGCCAACTCCCGCCTGCCCTTCAGCGGGTGATGGTTCATCAGGAACATGAACAGCAGCACGGCCAGCGAGTGCAGATCGGACTGCGTACCGGGACGGGCGCCCGGCTCGGCGCGCACCAGCTCGGGCGCCATGAACTCCATCGTCCCGGAGATCCCGCTCGCGTCGCCCTCCACCACCGCGTTGTCGTTGTCGCAGACGAGGATGTCACCGGTGTCCGGGTCGAAGAAGACGTTGCCCCAGGAGATGTCCCGGTAGGCGATGCCGCGCGAGTGCAGCGCCTGGTACGCCTCGACGGTGTAGAGACACGCGGTGAGCAACGCCCTTGTGCTGGTGCGCAGTTGGCGGCGGAACAGCGCGGGCAGGCCCTTGAAGCGGTCGGGCCGCAGCCCCATCAGATACCCGAACGAGCCGTGGTGCCAGGGCACGTACGCCTCGGGCCACAGGAAGCGGTCGTCGTCGAAGTCGCGGGACACCAGTTCCCGTACGATCCCCTCCTGCTCGGGGGTCGCGCAGGTCGGGTAGTACCACTTGAGGGCCTTCTCGCCGGCGGACGTCTTCACCCGGTAGACCTCGCCCTGGCCGCCCGCCCCCAGCATGTCGACGACCTGGACCTCCTCACCGGTCTCCACGGTCAGGCGGGTGCCGCTGTCGAGCATGCCGGTCATCTAGCTCTCCTTCTTCGGTTCGGGTTCCGGGTCGGGCCCGGTGCCGGGCTTCGGCTGCGGGCGGGCCGCGTACGAGTGCAGGAGCGCCGCGGCCAGGGTCGTGTCGTCGCCGGAGTACCGGGAGGCGTGCCGCAGCCAGTCGGGCAGCGCGTCCCGCACCCCCTCGAAGCCCTCCGTCGCGAGCCGCTCGTCCATGCCACCGACGAACTCCGTGAAGCCGTCCCCCGACGCGAAACTCTTCGACAGACCGTCCGTGGACAGCACCACCAGCCGCGGGATCCGCGCCTCCTCGAACACGGGCGCCCAGTGCGTCCGCACCGAACGCCACGCCTGCGGCCCGCACAGCGACTCGGTCTCGTCGCCCAGGTCGTCCTCGACCGGGGCCAGCGGCCGGTCCACCGAGCCGTCGTGCCCCACCACCGCCAGATCGCCGTCGCCGATCTGCCAGGCCGTCAGGAGCCACGGCGTCACGACGGCGCCGATCAGCGTGGTCCCGTACAGCGTCAGTTTCTCGTCCGTGCCGGGCTCGGGCAGGCCGAGGTCGGCCACCGGGCGGTGCCGCGACCAGTGCCCGAGGGCCGCCTCGCGCCAGGACTGGACGAGGGCGCGCGGCATGTCGTTGCGGGCGTAGTTCATCAGCCGGGCGAGCCCGCCCGGTTCGTGGCCGGCGTCGGCCGCGCGGCCGAACTCCGTCGCGAGCGCGACGAACCGGTCCACGGCGAACCGCGCCCCGAGCGCGCTGCGCGCGTGCGCGGCCGAGCCGTGGCCGTCCGCCACCGCGAGGACGAGGGGATCGGCCGAGGAACCGGTCCCGGAGAACGCGTACCAGTCCTGGTTCTGCCGTTTCCCGGTCCCCTGGACGCTTTCGGCGAGGGTGGCCCAGCGCCGTACGAGTGCCGTCACCACACGTCGTCGTCATCGTCGTCGTCGAGGACCGGCGGCGCGAACGGCTGCTTCGCCAGCGGGTCCCCCGAACCGGCGACCGGCTGCGAGGCCGCCTTGACCGCCGCCGTCGAGGCCCAGCGGATCGCCGCCGCGAGCTGCTTGGGACTGTTGGCGTCCAGCGGCTGCAGCTCCGGATTGGCCAGGAACTCCTGGAGCACGGACCGGTCGGCGTCGTGGCCGATGGCGATCGCGACCCGGACGGCCTTGCGCCCCCAGGGTGTCGCGTCGACCGCCTTGAGACCCGCCTTCCAGTCGTCGGTCGGCACACCGTCCGAGACCAGCGCGAGGACCGGCTTCAGGGCCCGCTGCGGCATCGGCGGGCTCTGCAGCTCGCGCGAGACCAGGTGCAGCGCCTCGCCCAGGTTCGTCATGCCGTCCACCTCGACGTCCTGCCAGGTGAAGTCGTCGACGGGGACGGGCGTCTGGTGGTGCCACGTGGCCGTCGTGGAGAACGTGACCGTACGCAGCAGCAGTTGGGCCGCCGGGTTGTCGTGGGCCACCGAGCGCATCTCCGGGACGGCCTCCCGGATCGCGTAGTTGAGCCGGGCGATCTTCTCGCCCTGCATCGAGTACGAGCAGTCGAGCAGCCAGATGAAGTGGACCGGACGGTTCGCCATGGGCCCGCCGGGGATGTCACTCACCGCGTGTCCTTCCGTGAGGTGTGGATGGGTCGGTTCCGTATTCGGGTCTCGTATGCGGGCAGGCGCGCGTCGGTCAGCGCACCGCGTACAGGACGCCCGCGACCAGGAGCGCGCTCGTCAGGACCAGGGCGGTGACGAACAGGCCGAGGGCCGTGCGGCGCCCCCACCTGATGTGCCGCGTCACGGTACTCATGCGGTCTCCGGGCTCATGCGGTCTCCGGACTCATGCGGTCTCCAGTTTCTTCTCCTTCGGGTCCTTCGGGCCGGCCGCCGGGTCGGGGCCGACCAGCCGACCCGTGCGCAGGCCCGACGCGGCCAGCAGCCACAGCACGGGCTCGGCGGCCCGCCGCTGCTCGCTGTCCAGCGAGCCCGCGCCGGTGGCCGCGTGGGCACTGACGGCCCAGTAGCGGTCGGACTTGAAATCGTGGCTGAGGGCGCGGACCAGCCCGCCGAGGCCGATCTCGGTGAGCCAGGTGTCGATCCGGGCCCCGGCCACCGGCAGGGAGTCGAGCTGGTCGAGGACGTCCCGCTTGGTGACGACCGTCGCCACGGACAGTCTGCCGCGCCGCCCGGTGAGCGCCGACAGCTCGCCCGCCAGCCGCTGGTACGTCTCCCAGGGGCCCTGCGGCGAGGGCCGTGCGGCGGTGGCCCGGTCGGCGTCGGTGCCGCTCAGCTTCGTCCGTACCGTCGGCTCGGCGAGCACGTCCGCGACCAGGACGACACCGTCGGTGTGCGCGAGGTAGTGCTGGGCGCGCACCCGCTCGGCGTCCTCAAGGGACTCGCCCATCGGGTCGTACAGGTAGAGCAGCCGGCGGCGGCGCCCGAGTGTGACGGTCAGCATGAAGGCGCGGGGCTGCCCGCCCGTCGTGGCGTGCGCCCAAGTGCCCTGCGTCAGCTCCTGGTTGAGGGTGTTCGCGGTCTGCCGGTCGTCCGTCGATGCGTACTCGACCCGCAGGTCGCTCCGCCGCGACCACGCGTGCAGGCCCTCGACCATGGCGGCCATCAGCATCGTCTTGCCCGACGAGGTGCCGCCGACCAGCGGCGCGTGCACGACCCGCGTGGTGCCCACCGCGTCCGGCAGCACCTGGTCGCAGTGCGGGCACAGGGCGGTCAGCCGGCCGCGGCCGGCCAGCCGGCTCGCTCCGAGCCGCTGCCCGCAGGAGCACATGTGCCGCAGTGCCCCGTACCGTCCGGGACGCAGCCGGGCATGCGCCTTGCGGCAGCCGGGGCAGCGGTGCACCGCGAGCGGCACCGGCCGGTAGCAGCCCGGATAGGGGCACTTGACGCGGATCCCCAGAGCCGTGGCCCAGCCCCGGTCCACGCCCCGCAGGATTAGCGCCGTCCCGGCCGCGCCCAGCCACACGAGGCCGAGCAGCAGGGCGAAGACCGTCAGCGCGAGCGCGAGGAACACGGTCGTGAGCGTGGCGCCCACGAGGGCGCCGAGGAACGTGCCGGGCGCGACGAGCCACATCCCCAGCTGCTTGAACGAGTTGCGCTCGGGCAGCCCGTTGGAACGGATGCCGCGGAACAGCCTCGCGGTGGTGTGCTGGGTCCACTGCCCGGTGAACCGCAGCCAGACCACCCGGATGCCGAAGCCGCCCGCGGTGGCCGCGTCCACCCACATCTGCCGCCACCAGTAGGCGAGTTCGGCCGGCTCACCGCCGCCTCCACTGCCGCCGACGGCCGGGATACGGGTGTCGGGCAGGCCCTCCTGCCGGGGGCCCAGGGCGGAGCACACCGCCCGCACGCCCAGGGCGAGGAGCTGCCACAGGGCGTGCCCGAAGCAGACGGCGGCCGCGACCAGCGCGAGGAAACCGAGGATGTACTGCGCGACGACGTTCACCGGTACTCCCGGCCGTCGCCCGGAGGGGGTGCCACGTCCCCGTACCGCGGGGCCGGACCGCTGTCCCGGCCACCGTCCCGACCGCTGTCCCGGCCGCCGTCCTTGGCGCGTCCGCGGCCGGTGAACCGGCCCGCGAGGCGGCCGAGCGTGCCGGGCCGGTTCCACGCCCGGAAGGCGTCGAGCTTGCCGCGGCCCGCCCGGTCCAGGCTCGACTCCACCTGCGCCAGATCCTCGGCGGGCAGCGCCCGCACGATGGGCCGCAGCACCTTGGCCAGCAGCGCGGAACAGGTCTCGTCCCACGCCGGGTGCGCGCCCGCGTGCGAACTCCAGTCGCAGAAACAGTCGGCGACATAGCCGGGTACGGTACGCAGCCGGTCGCCCACCCGGTTCGACTGCGCCCTCCGTTCGTACGCGGCCAGCAGCGCCGCGTCACCGGAGAGCGCCAGCGCGTACAGCTCGCCGGGCGGTGCCGAGCCGCGCAGCAGACGGCGCGCGAGGGCGCGGTGGACCCGTTCGAGGACCGGCGCGGGCACGGGGCGCGCGTTCGCGCCGAGCGCCGCCGCGCGCTGCACCCAGTCCAGTCCCTCGCCCTCGGTGCCGAGCAGTCCCGCGAACTCCAGCAGCAGCAGTGCCGCGCGCTGTTCCGGTGCCAGTTCCGTGGTGAAGCAGCGCAGCAGGTCGACGGCGAGCGCGGGGATGTCGCGGTCGTCGGCAGGCGCCGCGAGCGCGGCGTCGATCAGCAGGTCCCTGGTGCCGGCGGCGCGGTGCAGGTCGGAGCCGAGTTCGTTGAGCAGCAGGCTCGCCTCCTGCCCCGTGGGCAGCTCGCCGGGCCACACCAGCTCGACCGCGGTCCGCAGGACGGCCGGTTCGGTGTGCAACGACACCGCGGCGGTACGCACCACGCCGTGGAACGCGGTCATCCGGTCGCCCACGCCGGTGGGCAGGGCGTTCGACGCGCACATCCGCAGATGCGGGAACCCCGGGTGATCCCGTACGGGTAGATCCGCGACGGCCAGCATCCGCGCGGCGGACACCGGCCGGTCTGCGGAGATCGCGTCGAGCGCGCCGAAGAGGGCGATCCGCAGGGTCGGGTGCGCGGCGACGGCGTCGCGCAGCCCGGCAAGCTCCCCGGCCCCGACGGGGCTGCCGGCCCCACCGGGCCACGCCGCTCCGCCGGGACCACTGGGCCTGCCGGGGCCGTCGGGTCCGCCGGGGCCGCCAGGGTCGCCGGGGCCGCCAGGGTCGCCGGGTCCGCCGGCGCTGCTGGGCCAGCCAGGTCCGCCCGGGCCGCCGGGGTCGCCAGGTCCGCCCGCGCTGCTGGGCCAGCGGGGTCCGCCTGGGTGGTTGGGGCGGCTGGCCGACGCCGGTCCGCCAGGTCCGCCCGGGCCGCCGGGACCGCCAGGTCCGCCGTCGCTGCTGGGCCGGCCGGTTGACGCCGCGCCCCCGGGGCCGCTGGGCCCGCCGGGATGCGCCGGACCGGCGAGACCAGCGGCGTCGGCCGGACCGCCGGGGCCGGTCGTGCCGGCGGCGGTGTCGTGGCCGGTGCCGGGGGCGATGCCGGTGTCGCTGAGCGCCCGGGCCCCGTGCCCGGCTCCGAGCTGGGTGGGGCCCGTGCGGGTGCTCCACCAGGGGACCGCCCCGTCGCGGCCGGCGGTCGCCGCCGGGGTACGCCGCCCCGGGTGCCCGCTGTCCGTACCGGGTTCCCGGCCCGCGGCCGAGGGGTGCACCCGCGCCTCGGGGAGGTCCATGAGGGCCTGGGCCAGCCGGGCCGCGAGGTCCGGGAGGAGGTCGGTGCAGTCGACCTCCAGCAGATCGGCGACGCGCAGCAGACCCAGCGGGCGCCCGGCCGGCGGCTGCGCCGGGTCGGCGACGCCCGAGCGGATCGCGTACCCCAGCTCCACCCCGAGCCGCGTCCGTGCCTCGGGGGTGAACGAGGCACCGTGGACGACGGGGACGGGCCCGTCGCCGCGTACCGCCGCCGTCAGGACCTGCGCGGCGAGCGGCGCGGAGACGAAGGCGGGCACCTGCCCGTCGAGGCGTTCGAACAGCGAGGTCAGCCCCGCGACGAAGTCACCCGTGGGGTGCGCCTCGGCCGCCGTCCGCGTACCGTCCGGCGGCCGTACCTCGCACAACGCCGTGACGAACTCGGCCAGTTCGTCCTCGGGCAGGCTGCCCGCACGGTCGCGGACCCAGTGCGTGGCCGCCGTGAGCGCGGCCGGGGGCAGCGGGACGCGAGCCGTGAGCGCCGCCGCGGCCAGCGAGCCGAGGTCCGGCCCGTGCCGCCGGAACAGATCGGGCCTGCCCGCCCGCCACACCCGGGCGCACACCTCCGCCCAGGGGTCCGCCCCGGCCCCGGCGGACGTGCCGGGAGCGGCGGGCACGGGCGGCCGGGTGCAGTCGTGGACCCGGTGCCGATGGCCGTACGCCACGCTCTCGGACGACGGCAGGACGCCGATGATCTGCTGCCTGGCCTGCACGGGCCGCCGCGTGTACGTCGTGAAGGTCAACCGGTGCGCCTGCTCGCGCGGCAGCACCGCGCAGGCGAGCGCGATCCACTGGGCCACGGCGGCGCTGTCCCGCTCCACGAGCACGACCTGCCCGGCCCCCGGGTCGTCCGCGACCGCCCGGACGTCCGCGAGGACCGCCGCGAGCCGGTCGGCGCGGGACACCGCGAAGGCCACCAGCGCCTCGTGCTGCATGAGCCCCGACGGCTCGAAGCGGTCGATCGGCTCGGGCCTGCCGCCGTCCGGTGTCACCCGCGCCCAACGCCGGGACTCCCAGGCCGCGATGGGCAGCGCGCCGTCCGGCAGCCGCCCCCCTGCGGGCAGATGGAGGGCGTGGGCGTGGAAGTTGCCCCACCGGCCGCTGTAGTCGACGCCCGTGTACACGGAACGGCTCAGCAGCCGCCCGCCGTCGGACAGTTCGCTGAAGCTGAACGCGGTGGGGAAGTCGCCGAGTTCGCCGGCGTCGGGCCGTGCGGGGGAGTCCCGCGGCGGCTCGTACCCGATGAGCTGCTCCGCCTCCCTGAGCACGCCCTGCGGCACGTCCTCGCTGACCGCCGTGAAGCGGAAGCCGGACCCGTCGGGCCCCGGCGGCGCGGAGGTGTAGTGGAGCTGGGAGAGCGTCACCTGGACTGTCCTTTCCGTGCGTTGGTCACCGGCAGCAGCCCGCGCCGGGCCAGCAGCCACAGCAGGGGATCCTCCACGCGCAACGGCTGCGGCCCCGACTTCGGTACGTCCGCGGGGGCGTCGGCGGGCGGCGGCGCACCCAGCGCCGAGAGACCGAACAGCGACAACTCCGCGAAGTCGCGCTCCAGTTGCCGGTACAGCGCTCCCGAGTCCCAGTCGGCGAGCTGGGAGCGCAGTTCCTCGTGGACCGCGAGCCGGTCGTCCTCGTCGAGCGTCCCGCCCTCGTGGGTGGCGCTGTTCAGCAGCGGCGAGTGCGGGTCGAGCAGCGGCTTCAGCATGTCCGTCTTCGTCACGGCCACCGCTATCGGTGTGCTGACCCGGCCGCGCGAGCCGCCCCGGCCGTGCGCCCGCAACTGGGTCGCGAGATCCGCCGCGATCTGCTGCGGCGGGGTCTCCACGGCGGGCAGCGGCGGCCCGTCGCCGAGCGGCAACCGGTCGCGCACGGAACCGAGTTGCAGCGGGTCCACGAGCAGGATGATGCCGTCGGCCGCGCTGAGGTAGCGGGTGTAGCGGTCCACGGCGTCGGCGCCCGCGAGGTCCTCGCCCGCCGCGTCGAAGAACACGAGGGTCGTGTGCCGGCTGCCCGTGCCGAGCCGTCCGCGCCGGGGCAGGCTCAGCCGGTAGAGCAGCGGATCGTTGAAGCCCAGCGCGGCGGGCCGGGTCGCGTCCGGCAGCCGCAGCCGCTCGTACAGGTCCTGGGCCATCTCCTTGTCGCGCTGCTGCGTGCCCTGGCCCATCGCGGCCAGCGAGGCGTCGAAGGCCTGGCCGACCCGCCGGTTCAACTCGTTGACCAGCACGGCGACGTACGTGCTCTTGCCGGAGGCCTTCGCGCCGACCAGGGCGATGATCCGGCTGTCCTGCTCGCAGTAGTCGCTGGGCAGATCGCTGTGGCAGGAGCCGCACACCCGAACCGTCGTGGTCACGCCACAGCCCGGGCAGACGGCGGGACCCGCGTTCGCGGCGGGCCGCAGCCTGGACACCGGTGAGCGCGGCCGGGTGAAGACCGGGCCGCGCATCCGCGCCGACGGCGGGATGCTCGGGCCCATGAACTCGGCCCACACGTCGTCGCGTTCGGGCCCGCACGGCTGCGAGCCGCGCACCCCGCCCGGGATCATCAGACAGCGGTAGGGCAGCCCGGCGGCCGACGAACGGGCGAAGCAGTAGGGGCAGATGACGGTCGTCATGGGTTCAGCGCACCACCAGGGTCGCGGGGGACGGTTCTTCGAGTCGTACGGACGTGGCGTGCGCGCCGAGCAGGAACCCGCGCAGGGTGTACGGAGCCGGGCAGGGTTCGGTGGTCAACTCATGCTCGACCGTGCGCAGTTCGAGGAGCTCGGCACCGGCGATCCGGAACACGGTCGTGCCGTCGGCGGGCCCGCGCGGCCGCAGCGTGCCACTGCGCGCCACACAGACGAACTCCGGCAGCTGCGCGGGCGATGCGGGCAGAGCCTCCTCGGCGTGTGGGGCGGGAGGAGAGTCCGGGGAGGAGCCGGGGGAGGGGTCCGGAGCGGAGAGGGTGACGCGGATCAGGGGCTTGCCACGCCGCAGCATCCGGCGCGGCGCGGGCACCAGCCGGTACGCGACCGACGTGTCCGGCGGAAGAACCGTCTCGGCGGCCGACGGCAGCGCGACCACGGACCCCGAGGCGCGCGGCGCGGGCACGGCCCTGACCCGGACACCGCCCCGGCCCACCGGCAGCCGCAGGCCCTGGCGCCGGTACTGGTGCGCGGCGACGGCCTGTTGACCCGTACGCCCGCCGTCCTCCGTCCAGCTGACGGTCAGCAGGCCGGTGCCGTCGGGCCAGTCCAGGACCACCTGCACCTGACCGTCCGTCTGACGCCGCGCGCTCAGCCCGGTCACGGCGACGGGCGCCTCCACGGTCACGGTCGGCCCGGCCACGGCACGTTCCCCGAGCACGGCGACGGCCGCGACCTCGGCGTGGGTGCCGGGCGGTGGGCACAGCACCGGTTCGCCGTCGTGCGGGCGGGGCCACGGGAGCGGCTCGGGCAGCTCGGCGGTGGCCAACTCGGCGCCGGGCGGCGGTGTTTCACCGGGCCAGCACACGAGCCGTACGTCCGCGCCCTCCTCGCGCACGCCGTCCTGGGCGCCCCCGCCGCCGCCCGTCCAGGCGAACCGGATCGCCTCACCTTCGGCCGTGGCCGTGAGCGTCCGTACGGGATCGGGCCAGCGGTGTGCGGTGCGGGTCGCCCCGACACCCGGGGACGCGACGGTCTGCCCCTCGGGCGTGCGGTAGTGGCAGACGACCCGGAAGCGGTGCGGGCCCGGCGGCAGCCCGGTGGCCGCGAACCGCTCCCTGTCGCAGCCGAGCGACCCGGTCGGGCCGTCGGGACCGGTGTGCTCGACCGTCACCTCCGTGGCGCCGGGCGGTGTCCGCCAGGTGCCGTCGATCCGCTCCCGGCCGTCCGTCAGCGCGAGACCGCTCACCTCGGGAGTGAGGGACAGCTCGCGCGCGACGAGGGGTACGCCGTCCACGCGGCCCTCGCGCAGGGGGAGCGCCACGTAACGCACCATGCTCCCGAGCGGCAGCGCGCGGTCCTCCGTGCCGCACACGCCGCCCGGGCCGGTCGCACCTGCGGGCACCTGGCGGACCTCGCGTACCTCGGTGCTGCCGCGCCCGGTGCGCCGGAGCCGCAGGATGCGCCAGGCGACGCCGGGCTCTGCCGCGTCCCAGGCCAGCGCCGCCGACTCCGGGCGCAGCGCGCACCGCAGCCGCTCCGCGCGGTCGCCGGGGCGGGGCCGGTGGATGCGTACGAGGCTGAACAGGGCCTTGCGGTCGTCCGCGGCGAGACGCAGGGTACGCAGATACTCCTCCGTCGCGGCCTCGGTGTCGCCCGCCCGCTCGGCGGCACGGGCCGCGTCCAGCGCGGCGTCCGCGTGGCCCAGCCGCCGGGTGAGGGTCGTGCGGAGCGCGTCGAGCGACGGGTCGCGGCCGGTCGGCGGCAGCCGCTCCAGGAGTTTGCGCACGCGACGCAGACGGTGTTCGGCCCACGCGTCGGCCAGTGACTCGGCGGCGGCCCGCTGCGCCTTGTCCAGGACGGGGCGGATGCGGGCGGCGGCGGTCAGGCCCGCGGCTTCGTCCGGGTGGACACCCAACGCCATCGCGGTGTCCGGGTGTTGGCCGCGCGGGTGGTCCTGGAGGAGGCCGATCAGTTGGTACAGCAGGACTCTGCGCAGGGCTTGCGGGTCGTCGCGGTGGAGGTCGGCGAGGGCGGCTGCGAGGGTGGCCTTCGGGCCTGTGCCGCGGGCCAGGTCGGCCAACAGGGCGTCATTGACGTGGCGTTGGCCGCGGGTGCCCAGGGGGACGAACACGCCGTCCAGGACGCGCAGGGTCGTGCCGGGGGCGAGGAGTTCGCCGATGTGGCGCAGGCCTGCGGTGTGTTGGGTGGCTTGCAGGTGGGTGTAGCCGGGGGTCAGGGGGGAGAGGGGGAGGGCGGACAGGGCTCGGGGCAGGCCGAGGTGATGTCCGAACTCCAGACCTGCCACTTGTCGCGCTCCCCCGGTCGTGTCTGCGACCGACATCCCATCAGATTTGGGGGGTTAGGGGGAGTGACTTTCGCAATCCGGCGAGGTGGGAGGGGTTGTGTGCGCCGCGTGTGCCTGAAGTAAAGCCCTGAGCCCGCCCCTCCCCATTCCCGTCCACACATGGGGGCTCCGCCCCCTAGCCCCCACTGCGCAGTTCCTGGGCGGCCCCCTGGCGGGCGAGCGCGTCCTCGACCTGTACGCCGGATCGGGCGCCGTCGGCCTGGAGGCGCTCAGC
>NZ_JBHWZP010000216.1:0-15902 GCF_042728395.1 Streptomyces sp. NPDC060205 | reverse complement strand
CCGTCGGCCCGCCCCTTCGCCGGTTCAGGTCATGAACCGCCCCCTCAACAGCCCCGCCGGCCGGGTCGCCGCCCGCCGCCGCTTCACAACAGCCCCGCGGCCCGCGCCCAGCGGTACTTCGCCCCGAGCACCGCCACCGGCCTCTCGGTCGTGTACGGGTAGGCCACGACCCCGTGCTCGTAGAGGTACTGGCAGGCCTCCTCGACCTCGACGTCGCCCGCGAGCGACGCCACGACGGGCTTCTCGATCCCGCGCTCCCTGAATTCGGCCACCACGCGCGCGGTGAGCTCGGCGAAGACCATGGGAGGGGTCACGATGGTGTGCCAGTAGCCGAGGACCAGCGAGTGGATCCGCGGGTCCTCCAGACCGAGCCTGATCGTCGCCTCGTACGTCGACGGGGGCTCGCCGCCCGTGATGTCCACCGGGTTGCCCGCGGCTCCGAAGGGCGGGATGAACTTCCGGAAGGACGCGTCCAGGTCCGGCGGGATCTCCATGAGGGTCAGGCCGTTGTCGGTCACCGCGTCGGACAGCAGTACGCCACTGCCGCCGGCGCCCGTGATGATCACGATGTTGTCGCCCTGAGGGGTCGGCAGCACCGGCAACGCGCGCGCGTACTCCAGCATTTCGTTCAGGCCGGGCGCCCTGATGACACCGGCCTGCTTCAGGATGTCCTCGTACACGGCGTCGTCGCCGGCGAGGGCGCCCGTGTGCGAGCCCGCGGCCTTCGCCCCGGCCGCCGTACGGCCCGCCTTCAGGACGACCACCGGCTTCTTGGGGACGGTCGCCCGCGCGGCCTCCACGAAGGCCCGCCCGTCCTTGAGGTCCTCCAGATGCATCGCGATGCACTGGGTGTTGGGGTCCTCGCCGAACCAGGTCAGCAGGTCGTCCTCGTCCAGGTCCGACTTGTTGCCGAGCCCCACGATCGCGGAAACACCCGTCTTCGTGGTGCGCGCGAAGCCCAGAATGGCCATCCCTATGCCACCGGACTGCGAGGTGAGCGCGACACCGCCCTTCACGTCGTACGGCGTGCAGAACGTGGCGCACAGGTCCTGCCACGTCGAGTAGTAGCCGTAGATGTTCGGCCCGAGCAGCCGCACGCCGTACCGCTCGCCGATGGCCACGATCTCGTCCTGGAGTCCCTGCTCGCCGGTCTCCGCGAACCCGGAGGGGATCAGTACGGCGTTGGGGATCCCCTTGCGTCCCACCTCCTCCAGGGCCGAGGCCACGAACTTGGCCGGGATGGCGAAGACCGCCACATCCACCTCACCGGGAACGTCGGTGACACTCTTGTACGCCTTGCGGCCGAGAATGTCATCGGCCCGGGGGTTCACCGGATGGATCTCCCCGGAGAAACCGCCGTCGATGAGGTTGCGCATGACCGAATTGCCGATCTTGCCCTGTTCGTTGGAGGCGCCGATCACGGCCACCGACGACGGCTGCATCAGCCGGCGCATCGAGGTGAGGATCTCGTCGCGGCCGTACGTGCGGCGGGGCTTGGGCACCGACTCGGCGAGGATGACCCGGATGTCCGCGGCCATCGCGCCCTCCGGGGTGGCGATCACCGGATTCAGGTCCACCTCGGCGATCTCGGGGAAGTCCGAGACCAGTTCGGAGACCCGGCGGATCTGCTCGGCGACCGCCCACCGGTCCACCGCCGGCGCGCCCCGTACCCCGCGCAGGATCTCCGCGGCCCGGATCGAGTCCAGCATCGACAGCGCCTCGTCCGGATCGACGGGCGCCAGCCGGAACGTGACGTCCTTCAGGACCTCGACCAGTACACCGCCGAGCCCGAACGCCACGACCTTGCCGAACGTCGGATCGGTCACCGCGCCGACGATCACCTCCTGCCCCTGGGGCAGCAGTTCCTGCACCTGCACGCCCTCGATGCGGGCCTGGGCGTCGTACGCCCGGGCGCTCTCGACGATCTTGTGGAAGGCGGCGCGTACGTCCGCCGCGCCCTCCACGCCGACGATCACGCCGCCCGCGTCGGTCTTGTGGAGGATGTCCGGAGAGACGATCTTCATCACGACGGGACCGCCGAAGCGCGCCGCGTAGGCGACCGCCTCGTCGACGTCGGTCGCCAGCTCCTCACCCGGAACGGCGATCCCGTACGCGTCGGCGACCACCTTGCCCTCGGGTGCGGTCAGCGCCGTCCGTCCTGAGGCCCGCACGGCGTCGAGGAGCCTGCGTACCCTCAGCACCCGGTCTTCGGCCATCAATCAGATCACTCCGTTCGACTTGAGCAGGCGCAGCTCCTCGTCGCCGAGACCGAGCTCGCCGACGTACACCTCTTCGTTGTGCTCGCCGAGCAGCGGCGAACTGGTCACGTCCACGGGGGAGTCGGAGAGCTTCAAGGGGCTGCCCACGGTCACGAAGTCGCCCCGCTCGGGGTGCGGCACCGTCACGACCATCTCGTTGGCGACCAGCGACTCGTCCTCGATGATCTCCTTGGTGGAGAGGATCGGGCCGCACGGGATGTTGTGGGCGTTGAGCTTCTCCAGCACCTGCCACTTGGGGAGCGTGGAGGACCACTCCTCGATCAGCTGGAACATCTTGGTGAGCTGCGGCAGGCGGGCCTCGGGGGTCGCCCACTCGGGGTCCTCCGCCAGCTCGGGCCGCCCGATCAGCTCGGAGAGCGGCTTCCAGCCGACGGGCTGCACGATGACGTACACGTAGTCGTTGGGGCCGCCCGGCGCGCACTTGACGGCCCAGCCGGGCTGGCCGCCGCCGGACGCGTTTCCGGACCTGGGAACTTCGTCGCCGAAGTCGTCGTTGGGATATTCAGCCAGCGGCCCATGCCCGAGGCGCTGCTGGTCCCGCAGTTTCACCCGGCACAGATTCAGCACCGCGTGCTGCATCGCCACGTTCACCCGCTGCCCGCGCCCCGTGTTCTCCCGCTGGAACAGGGCGGCGAGGATCGCGGCCACCGCGTGGATGCCCGTGCCCGAGTCACCGATCTGGGCTCCCGTCGCCAGCGGCGGCCCGTCCTCGAAACCGGTGGTCGACATCGACCCGCCCATGGCCTGAGCGACGACCTCGTACGCCTTGAAGTTGGTGTACGGGCCGTCCCCGAACCCCTTGATGGAGGCATAGACGATCCGCGGATTGATCTCCTGGATGCGGTCCCAGGTGAAGCCCATGCGGTCGACCGCGCCCGGCCCGAAGTTCTCGACCATGACGTCCGAGCGCCGGATCAGCTCGGTGAGGATCTCCTTGCCGCGCTCGGTCTTGGTGTTGAGGGTGATGCTCCGCTTGTTGCAGTTGAGCATCGTGAAGTAGAGGGAGTCGACGTCCGGGAGATCGCGCAGCTGCTTGCGCGTGATGTCCCCGCTCGGCGCCTCCAGTTTGACGACGTCCGCGCCGAGCCAGGCGAGCAGCTGGGTGGCGGAGGGACCGGACTGGACGTGCGTCATGTCGAGGACGCGGACACCTTCGAGGGCCTTGGCCGAGGCCGGCGTCGCCGCCGTGGGGATCGTCGCTGTCGTTGTGGTCAACGGTTCCACCTCACTTGTACATCGTCTGGTTCATGGTTCCGGGGGCGTACGCGTCCGGGTCGACCCAGACGTTGATGAGCGACGGCTTGCCCGACTCACGGGCGCGCTGCAGGGCGGGCCCGATGTCGGCGGGGTCGCGGACCTCCTCGCCGTAACCGCCCAGCATCTGCGCGAACTTGTCGTAGTGGACGTCGCCGAGGGTGTTGCCGACGCGCTCGCGCTCCAGGCCGTACTTGGCGGCCTGGCCGTAGCGGATCTGGTTCATGGAGGAGTTGTTGCCGACGATGCCGACGAAGGGGAGGTCGTAGCGGACGAGGGTCTCGAAGTCCCAGCCGGTGAGGGAGAACGCGCCGTCCCCGAAGAGGGCGACGACCTCCTTGTCGGGCCGCGCCTTCTTGGCGGCCAGCACGAACGGGATCCCGACGCCGAGCGTGCCGAGCGGGCCCGGGTCCATCCAGTGCCCGGGTGACTTGGGCTGCACGACCTGCCCGGAGAAGGTGACGATGTCGCCGCCGTCCCCGATGTAGATGGAGTCCTCGGTCAGGAAGTCGTTGATCTCGCTGACCAGCCGGTACGGGTGGATCGGCGAGGCGTCGGACTTCAGGCTGGGCAGCCGCTTCTCGATGGCGGTCTGCTCGGCGGCGCGCAGCTCGTCGAGCCACTCCTTGCGCTTGGACGCGCCCCCGTTCAGGCGTCCGGAGGCGGCTTCCGCGACCGACTTCAGGACGAGCCCGGGGTCCCCGACGATGCCGAGGTCGATGTCCCGGTTCTTGCCGACGGTCCGGTAGTCGAGGTCGATCTGCACGACGGTCGCCTCCGGCGACAGCCGCTTGCCGTAGCCCATGCGGAAGTCGAAGGGTGTACCGACGATGACGATGACGTCGGCGTTGGAGAAGGCGTACCGGCGGGAGAGCTGGAAGTGGTGCGGATCGCCGGGCGGCAGCGTGCCGCGTCCGGCGCCGTTCATGTAGGCGGGGATGTTGAGGGTGCGTACGAGGTCGATGGCGGACGCGGTGCCCCGGGTCGTCCACACCTGGCTGCCCAGCAGGATCGCCGGCTTCTCGGCGTGCACGAGGAGGTCGGCGAGCTTCTCGACGGCCTCGGGGTCACCGGCCGAGCGGGTCGAGGCCCGGTACTGCCCGGCGGCGGGCACCCGGGCCTTGTCCACCGGCACCTTGGCGTCCAGCACATCGCGCGGGATCTCCAGGAAGGAGGGTCCTGGCGCCCCGTGGTAGCACTCGCGGAACGCCATGGACACCATGTCGGCGGCCCGCGCGGTGTCCGGTACGGTCGCGGCGAACTTGGTGATCGGCGTCATCATGTCGACGTGCGGCAGGTCCTGCAGGGACCCCATCTTGTGCTGGGTGTGGGCCCCCTGGCCGCCGATCAGCAGCATGGGGGACTCCGCGCGGAAGGCGTTGGCGACACCCGTCACGGCGTCGGTCGTGCCCGGGCCGGCGGTGACGACGGCGCAGCCGGGCTTGCCGGTGATGCGTGCGTAACCGTCGGCGGCGTGGGCGGCGACCTGCTCGTGGCGTACGTCGACAACCTCGATGCCTTCGTCGACGCAGCCGTCGTAGATGTCGATGATGTGGCCGCCGCAGAGGGTGTAGATGACCTCCACACCCTCCGCTTTGAGTGCCTTGGCGACCAGGTGCCCACCGGAGATGAGGTTCTGGCTGTTGTCGTCGGGCATGGCGAAGTCCTGTCCCTTCGTAGGGGATTGGGCGCGCGGAAACGCAGCTCATACGGGGTGCGCGCACTGTTCGTGGATGCCGTCGCGGTACATTGCATACAGTCGACGAATACTGTATGAAGCTTGTTATCCCGCATCCGGTGGGTGGTGTCCAGGGGGCGTGCGGCACTTTTCAGAGGGAGCCGAGATGGACCTGTTCGAGCACCAGGCAAGGGAACTCTTCGAAGAACACGGCATCTTGGTGCCGAGGGCAGAGGTCACCGACTCGCCCAAGGAGGCACGCGAGATCGCCCGCAGGCTCGGCGGCCGCGTCGTCGTCAAGGCACAGGTGAAGACCGGTGGACGGGGCAAGGCGGGCGGTGTGAAACTGGCCGCCGACCCGGCCGCCACCGAACTGACGGCACGCCAGATCCTCGGCATGGACATCAAGGGCCACACGGTCGGCAAGGTGATGCTGGCCCAACCGGTCGACATCGACGCCGAGTTCTACGTCAGTTACGTACTCGACCGTGCGGCCGGCCGGTTCCTCGCGATCGCCTCGGCCGAGGGCGGCATGGACATCGAGGAGATCGCCGCCACCCGCCCCGACGCCGTGGCGCGGATCCACCTCGACCCGGCCGAGGGCGTCACCTCGGCCAGGGCCGCCGAGATCGCCGAGGCCGCGGGGCTGCCCCCGCAGACCGTCGACGTCCTGGTCAGGCTCTGGGACGTCCTCGTCCGCGAGGACGCCGTCCTCGTCGAGGTCAACCCCCTCGTCCGTACGGCACAGGGGCAGATCCTCGCCCTCGACGGCAAGGTCACCCTCGACGACAACGCCCGCTTCCGGCAGGCACGCTGGGGCGACCAGGAATCGGCCCACGACGACCCGCTGGAGGCCGCCGCCGCGGCCAAGGGCCTCAACTACGTGAAGCTGGACGGCGAGGTCGGCATCATCGGCAACGGCGCCGGTCTCGTCATGTCGACCCTCGACGTGGTCGCCGGCTGCGGCGCGCGCCCCGCCAACTTCCTCGACATCGGCGGCGGCGCCTCCGCCCAGATCATGGCCGACGGCCTCTCCGTCATCCTCTCCGACCCGGCCGTCAAGTCCGTCTTCGTCAACGTCTTCGGCGGCATCACCGCCTGCGACGCGGTCGCCGACGGGATCGTGCAGGCCCTGGACACCGTCCAGTTGACCAAGCCGCTGGTCGTCCGCCTCGACGGCAACAACGCCGTACGGGGCCGCGCGATCCTCGACGACCGCGCGCACCCCCTGGTCCAGCAGGCCACCACCATGGACGGCGCCGCGCGCCGCGCCGCCCAACTCGCGAACGCAGCCTGAAGGAGCGGGACATGGCCATCTACCTCACCAAAGAGAGCAAGGTCCTCGTCCAGGGAATGACCGGCGGCGAGGGCATGAAGCACACCCGCCGCATGCTCGCCGCGGGCACCGACGTCGTCGGCGGCGTCAACCCGCGCAAGGCCGGGCAGAGCGTCGACTTCGACGACCGCGCCGTCCCCGTCTTCGGCTCCGTACGCGAAGGCATCGAGGCGACCGGCGCCGACGTCAGCGTCGTCTTCGTCCCGCCGGCCTTCGCCAAAGCGGCGGTCGTCGAGGCGGCCGACGCCGGCATCGGCCTCGCCGTCGTCATCACGGAGGGCATCCCGGTCCACGACTCGGTCGCCTTCACGGCGTACGCGAAGGGCAGGGGCACGCGGATCGTCGGCCCCAACTGCCCCGGCCTGATCACCCCCGGCCAGGCCAACGCGGGCATCATCCCCGCCGACATCACCAAGCCCGGCCGTATCGGCCTGGTCTCCAAGTCCGGCACGCTCACCTATCAACTCATGTACGAGCTGCGGGACATCGGCTTCTCCACCTGTGTCGGCATCGGCGGCGACCCCGTCGTCGGTACCACCCACATCGACTGCCTCGGCGCCTTCCAGGACGACCCCGACACCGAACTCATCGTCCTCATCGGGGAGATCGGCGGCGACGCCGAGGAACGCGCGGCCGCGTACATCCGCGACCACGTCACCAAACCCGTCATCGGCTACATCGCCGGCTTCACCGCCCCCGAGGGCAAGACGATGGGCCACGCGGGCGCCATCGTGTCCGGCTCCTCCGGTACGGCCCGGGCGAAGAAGGAAGCCCTGGAGGCGGCCGGCGTCCAGGTGGGCGACACCCCGACCGAGACGGCCCGGCTGGTGCTGGCCCGCCTTGAAGCATCTCGAAGCGGAACGTGATGTCACTCATAGTTGACCTGACGTCACTTACGGACGCCACGACGCGTCGCTAGCGTCACCGGTAGGAAGTTCCCGCGCGACGCGTCACGCGCGGCGATCAGAACGATGCAAGGCGATCAGCGAACGACGCATGACGATCGACGAACGACGCACGCCGTCCCCGTGCCGGGCCCGCACCGCCGGAGCCCGCGCACGCGGGACCAGCCATGGATCAGCCATGGACCAGCCATGAACGACCGCCCCCGACTGTGCACCGAGAGCGGAGCAACCGAATGGCACCCACCCTCACACCCACAGCCACACCGACCCTCACCCTCAAATCCCACACCTCCTGGGCCGACGCCTGGCAGCGCTGTCTCGCCGTGGCGCCCGAGGCCTTCCAGGACGACCGCGTCCGCAACCTCTGGGGCGCCGCCTGGCAGGCGGACGGCCGGGCACTGCCCGCCACCAGCCCCGTCGACGGCAGCCCCATCGCCGGACCGCCGCGACTGGACGGCGCCACGGCCCACCAGGCCGTCCGCGCCGCCCTCGACCACCACCGCGCCTGGCGCCACGTACCCCTCGAAGAACGCCGGGCCCGCGTCGCCGCCACCCTCGACGCCCTCACCCAGCACCGGGAACTGCTCGCCCTCCTCCTCGTCTGGGAGATCGGCAAGCCCTGGCGGCTCGCGCAGGCCGACGTCGACCGCGCCATCGACGGCGTGCGCTGGTACGTCGACGGAATCGAGCCCATGCTGGCGGACCGGACCCCGCTGGACGGACCCGTGTCCAACATCGCGAGCTGGAACTACCCGATGAGCGTGCTCGTTCACGCAATGCTGGTACAGGCACTGGCAGGCAACGCGGTCATCGCCAAGACCCCGACCGACGGCGGCGTCGCATGCCTCACCCTGGCCTGCGCGCTCGCCGCCCGCGAGGGGATACCCGTCACCCTCGTCAGCGGCAGCGGAGGCGAACTGTCCCAGGCGCTCGTGCGCGCGCCCGAGATCGGCTGCGTCTCCTTCGTCGGCGGCCGGGACACGGGCGCCGCGGTGGCCACGGCCGTCGCCGACCTCGGCAAACGACACGTACTCGAACAGGAAGGGCTGAACACCTGGGGCATCTGGAACCACACCGACTGGGACGCGCTGACGGCCGTAATCCCGAAGCTCTTCGACTACGGCAAGCAGCGCTGCACGGCCTATCCGCGCTTCGTCGTCCAGCGTGAGCTGTTCGACGAGTTCCTCGCGGCGTACCTGCCGGCGGTCGACACCCTCCGCGTCGGCCACCCCCTGGCCGTCGAGCACCCCGACGACCCGTACCCGCAGCTGGACTTCGGGCCGGTGATCAACGCGGCCAAGGCGAAGGAACTGCACGACCAGGTCGCCGAGGCCATCGACCGCGGCGCCGTCCCCCTGCACCGCGGCAAGCTCGCCGACGCCCGCTTCCTGCCCGGCCAGGACACCTCGGCGTACGTCCAGCCGGTCACGATCCTGAACCCGCCCCCTTCCTCCCCGCTCCACCACGCGGAACCCTTCGGCCCGGTCGACACGATCGTCCTGGTCGACACGGAGGCGGAACTGCTGGCCGCGATGAACGCGTCGAACGGCGCGCTGGTCGCGACCCTGTCCACCGACGACGAGGCCACGTACCAGCGGCTGGCCCCGCAGATCCGCGCCTTCAAGGTCGGACACGGCAAGCCCCGCTCCCGGGGCGACCGCGACGAGCTGTTCGGCGGCTTCGGCGCGTCCTGGCGCGGCGCGTTCGTGGGCGGCGAACTGCTCGTGCGCGCGGTCACGCACGGGCCGCCGGGGGAGCGGCTGCCGGGGAACTTCCCGGAGTACCACCTGATGCCATGACTCCCTCCGCCTGACCCGTAGCTTTTCGGTCACCGAGAGTGAGATCGCGGAACGTCGTCCGCGCCCCGAGCGGCACCCCGCCGGGGCGCGGAAACGCAGGTGAAAGCCACTCCGAAAGCTTGGTATTGTTGTCCATGTCGCCGCGGGGAACACCCCCGTCCAGGCGGCAGACACCTGGTCCGGGTGGCGGAATGGCAGACGCGCTAGCTTGAGGTGCTAGTGCCCTTTATCGGGCGTGGGGGTTCAAGTCCCCCCTCGGACACTCACTACAGCGGTACACGCATGAGGGCTACGACCTGAGGGTCGTGGCCCTTTTCGTATGTCGCCCCCCCCGCCCCACCGGCCGGACCCGGTGATTTCCCGGAGTCCTCGCAGCTGCCGTCGCGGCGCAACAGCCCGTCGTGCTGCAGGAGTTCTACGCTGCAACCGGACGCTGATCATGACGGCGTGAGGTAGCGCTCCGTAACGCCTCGCGCCAGTCCGGGTGTGAGGAAGATCGAGAATGGCCGAAGAGGTCCACGACGCCGATACGTCTGTGGTGTTGATAGAGAGCATTCCCCTGGTCCTGAGCGGCTTGCGTTCCGCGCTTGAGGACGGCGGGATCGGCGTTGTCGCGGGGACCCACGATCCGCACGTCGGCGTCCAAGCGGTCCGGGAGGCGAAGCCCGACGTGGTCCTCGTCGATCTCGACCTGCCGGCCCACGCCGGAATCGGGCTGCTTCAGCAGCTTCGCCGACAGGGTCCGCCCCCGCGGCTGGTGGCGATGGTCTCCCCGGACCACGACGACGACAAGCTGCTGCTGACCGCGCTGATGGCGGGGGCCACGGGCTATCTGCTCAAGAACACGGAAACGGCGGACCTGCTGCGTACCGTACGAGCCGTGCGACGCGGGTACGTGACACTGGGACCCCGGCCCGGCAGTGAACTCTTCGCCCTGCTGCGGCGCCTGGCGGAGGCCGACGAGCCGCTCCCGTTCCCGGCGCTGACGAACCGGGAACGGGAAGTGCTGCGACTGGTCTCCCTCGGCCACGGGAACCGCCGGATAGCCCAGGAGCTGTTCATATCGGAGAAGACCGTACGCAACTACGTCTCCGCCATCCTGCCGAAGATCAACGTGTCGAACCGGCTGGAGGCGATCGTGTCCGCCCGGCTGACCGGCTTGGAGGCGACCTATCCGGACCCGGGTGCCACCGGGGGTTCCACCGGCGGTTCCACCGGGCCGGTAACCGAACGCTGAGCGTCACCCGTCCTGGGTGACCAGACCGGAGGCCACCAGCAGGCGCAGGCTGTCGCCGACCTGCCGGCCGACCTCCGCCGAGCCGGGCGTGAGACCCGCCGCCCGCGCGTAGGCCGTGTGCAGCGAGCCGAGGTCACGCCCGTCGCACAAAGAGTAGACGGTCCAGGAACGCGCGTTCAGCCAGTGCATCCGGGCCGACCGCGCGGGGCTGACGACGAGTTGCCCGAGGCCGGGCAGCGCGCACGCGTCCACCGGAGCGACGCGCTGGAGGGCACCTGTGGCACCGCTCTGCGCGGCAGACCCCGGTTCGGCGGGCCCCAATTCGGCAGGCCCCGGTTCGGCGGGCCGCGTAGCCGCCGCCCGCTCACGAGGCCTCGGCGCGTCCTCGTCCACCAGCCGCAGCGCGGTGAGAAGCCAGCGGGCGAACCGGTGCCCGTGTTCCGTGAGTGCCTCGTCCGGCAGCGACAGTACGCACTCGGCGAGGTGGCGGGCCCTTTCCGCACTGGTGCGGTACGTGCCGTTCAGGGCGGCGGGGGTACCCGGGCTCGGCTCGTCGAGGTCCTCGGCGGGCGGGGGCGGACCGAACCGCTCACGGACCGCTTCACCCGCCGAGTCGGCCGCGGCCCGGAAGACCAGCAGGTGCACGTAGAAGTGCAGGGCGACGAACACCCGGATGACCGTCCAGGAGCCGATCCGCCACGGGATGGGGACCTGCTCGGTGGCGTTCCTGACCACGGAACCCGTCCGGAGCGCGTCGAAGAGCTTGAGATGGGCGCCCTCGTGCAGCAGGCTCTCGGCCGCGAGCCACGGGGACGTGCAGCGTTCGGGCGCGAGCAGCACGGTCGAGGGGAGTGGATCGCCGCCCGACATGGACTGCAGGGGACCCTCTTCGCTCTCCCGGCTGGTGAAGCCGACCACGCTGACGTGTCCGAGCACGCCGGCTCCGGCCGCTGGCAGCAGCGTGGCGAGGAGTTCCGCGCCGTCGCGCAGGCCGGCGAGGGTCTCGTCCGTCGGATCGACGGGGCCCGCCGCCCGGCCGTCGCCGAGCGCGTCCCGGTACAACTCCATGAGGCGCTCGGCCAGCGCCTTCTGCGCGTCCTCCCGCGGTGCGGGTTCGGCCAGCACCCAGGCGTCCCCGAGACCGGGCCAGGCGGGCCGGTGCGGACGCATGAGGGCTTCGGAGGGCCCTGCGGAGGGAGCCGCGTCGGCCACCGGTGCGTCCGCCGCCGGACCTGCGGTCAGGTGACCGCGTACGTACGCGCCGAACGAACTGTGTTCGAACCGGCCGCCGTCCAGCAGGGCGAGGTCGACCTCGAAGCAGTTGCGCAGCACCGGGTCGTACAGCAGGGGGCGCAGACGTTCGTCGGGCGCGGCGGCCGTCTCCCGCAGCACGTCCGCGGCCTCGTCGTCATGCCGCGCCAGCATGGTGAGGCCCAGCCGGAACCGGGCGAGGTTGCGCTCGCCGATGGCGGGGGAGTCGCCGAACTGCCGATCGGCACAGAGCAGGGTGTCGGCCTGCGCCACCCGGTCGGCGACCGGTCCGGTGGGGGGCGGCGCGTCCGGCCGGCCGGTGGAAGGTGAGGCCGACTGCGCGGCGGAGAGCGAGGAGGACAACGACGGACCGTCCTTCGGGGGCGCGGGCGAGATGACGGACGTGACACCTGGGACGACCGGCACCGAACCCTCAACGGATCCGTGGATCCACGGATCCGCGATCCACGGCTTCGGTGCCGGCCGAACGCGTCGAACGTCAGGCGGCGCGGACCGCCTGGTACGACGGGAGCCAGGCGCGCTCCTCCGGTGCGTCGACGGCCACCAGCGGCGACTCGTCGTCGAGGTACGTCTGCGGAGCCAGCTCGGGGGTCTCGATGAGGTCCACCAGCATGTCTTCAGTCCCTTCGGTCGTGTGCGGACGGAATGTTCCCGGCGAGGGATCACCCCACCAGGAACATCATCTTCCGCTACCGCACGTCCCACACCGAGAGGAGCGTTGTCCCGGAACCTGTCCCGCGCCTGTCCCGCACCTGTGTCGCGGATAGCGGTAAAAGAGGGCTGATGGGACCCATGTCGCGCCCTGTTCCCAGCACCGCATGGTGGCGGGTGCGGCACGCCCAGTGGCCTTGTGGTTCCGCCCCGCGACGCGTTCCGGTTGCGGTCCGGCAGACCTGTGGCTCACTTCCCTCAGCCGTAGTTCCGACGTCAGTTCCCAACGCTATGCTCGCCGGTGTTCGAGTGATACATGGGGCCGGTGGCGAGGAAGCCATCGGGAGGGGCGTGAGGCGGGCGTGTTGTCCGGCAGTGATGATCAGCAGGGTGCGGCGCACGCGGCACGGGGTGCCGGGCGTCTGATCGCGGGTCGGTACCGGCTGACCGACCAGCTCGGCAGGGGCGGGATGGGCACCGTCTGGCGGGCCCACGACCAACTGCTGGCGCGGGATGTCGCTGCCAAGGAACTGCACGTCTTCACCCAGGGCGACGAGGACCGCCGCGTATGGCTGCGCCGCGCCGTACGAGAGGCGCGGGTGGTGGCCAGGGTGCCGCACCCGCATGTGGTCGGCGTCCACGACCTCGTCGAGTACGAGGACCGGCTGTGGATCGTCATGGAGCTCATCGACGGCCCCTCGCTCGCTCAACTCATCGCTCGCAACGGCCCGTTGGAGCCCACGAAAGTCGCCGAACTGGGTGCCCAGCTGCTCGGCGCGCTCGACGCGGTGCACGCCGCCGGAGCCCTGCACCGGGACGTCAAACCGGCCAACGTCCTGCTGCGCCGTGACGGCAGCGCGGTTCTCACGGACTTCGGCATCGCCGTCGTCGACGACGGCGATGCGCTCACGAACTCGGGTGAATTCGCGGGCTCCGTCGAGTACATGGCGCCCGAGCGCGTCAACGGCGGTCAGGTCGGGCCCGCTTCGGACCTGTGGTCGCTGGCCGCGACTCTCGTGACCGCCGCCACCGGCGCGTCCCCCTTCCGGCGCCCCGCGCACGCGGCCACCCTGCACGCCGTCGCCTACGAACAGCCCAACCTGCCCGCGCGGCTGGGCCCGCTGCTCCCGGCCGTCGAGGCGCTGCTGCGCAAGGCGCCCGAGGAGCGGCCCTCCATCCCCGACGCCACCACCGCCCTGCGGCACGCCGCGGAGGGGCTCGCGGCGGACCCGAGGTCGCTGCCGTCGGCCACCGTCCGGATCGCGATCCCGGCCGGAGTCTCCCTCGCGGACGCGGAGACCCGGACCCGTCAGCACGTCCCGTGGACGGACCACACGGCGCCCACCGCCGCACCCACTTCGCGCTACGACGCCGCGACCGCGTCCGCGCTGATGCGCAGGGAAGAGAGCCGGCGTGACCGGCGGGTCATGGGGCTCGTGGTCTCCTCGGTCGCCCTCGTCTTCGCGGGAACGGGTCTCGGCCTCTTCCTCGCCGGGGTGCCGCCGTTCGAGCGGTCCGCCCAGGCCGACGCCTCGGACGGCAAGGACCAGGGAAGCGAAGCCGGTATCTCCCTGCCGGCCGGTACGCCCCTGCCGGCGACACCCGTCGTCAACCAGGCGGTCGTCCATGCCGCCGAGGGCTGGCAGCGGGTCACCGACACGCCCATCCAGTCCGGCGACACGGTCACCGTGCGCTTCACCTCGGGTCAGTGGACCGTGGACGACCCGGAGATGCCCCTGACCGGGCCGGAGGGCTACGACGCGCAGACCGACAAGTCGCTCGACTTCGCCGCGGCGGACTGCAAGGTCAACGACTCGGCTCCCTTCGGCACGCTCCTCGGGCGTTTCACCGAGGCGGGGGAGGGCGAGGAGAGCCACGTCGTGGGGAAGCAGTGGACCTTCGAGGCGGCTGCCGGGGGCATGCTCGAACTGCGCATCAACGACGGCGACAACGGCTGTGTCAGCGACAACTCGGGCGACCTCTCGGTCACGGTGACCGTCGCCAAGGGCGCCTAGGTGAACGGCACTTCGCCTCCGTACAGCCTCGTGCCCGGCGCCGCCGCCTCACCGGTCGTCCTGCACGTACCGCATTCCTCGCGGACGATCCCCGCGGACGTACGCGACGGCATCCTGCTCGACGATGCCGCGCTGGAGCGGGAGTTGGACCACATCACCGACTCGCACACCGCGGGGATCGCCGCGGAGGCCACTGCCCGGTGTGCCGCCGCGCCCTGGCGGTTCGTCAACCAGCTGTCCCGTCTGGTCGTCGACCCGGAACGCTTCCCTGACGAGCGGGAGGAGATGCGGGCGGTGGGCATGGGCGCCGTCTACACCCGCACCACGCACGGCGAGCCGCTCCGGCCGGCCCCCGACCGCCTCCCGGACCCCGACCGCCTCCCCGGCGCCGACCGCCTCCCCGACCCCGAACGCCTCCCGGACCCCGACCGCATCCCGGGCGCCGACCTGAGCCCCGCGAGGGAACAACGGCTGTTGGACCGCTACTTCCACCCGTACGCCGCCGCGATGACCGACGCCGTGACACAGCGGCTGGCGGCGGCCGGGCGGGCCGTCATCATCGACGTGCACTCCTATCCCACGAACCGGCTGCCGTACGAACTCCACGGCGACGGCCCCCGCCCGCCCGTCTGCCTCGGAACCGACGCCTTCCACACCCCGCCCGGTCTCCTCGCGCACGCCGAGAAGGCCTTCACCGGCTTCGGCGGTACGGGTGTCGACAGCCCCTTCGCCGGAACGTACGTACCGCTGAAGTACTACGGCAGCGACCGGCGGGTCGGTGCCCTGATGATCGAGATCCGCCGGGACGTCTACATGACCGAGCCGGGCGGACCGGCGGGGCCCGGCCTCGCCCGGGTGGCGGCCGCACTGGCGGAACTGGTCGAGACGGTCACCGGAACGCCTGAGGCCTGAGATGGCCATCGAGCGGTTCATCGGCATCGACCTTGCCTGGGCGCACGGCGGAACCCGCAGGCCCAACGAGACGGGTGTCGCCGCGATCGACGGCTCCGGCACGGTCGTCGACTGCGGCTGGACCCGCGGCCTCGACGAGACGGCGGAGTGGCTGGCCGCGGCGGCCGTCGACGGATCGACCCTCGTCCTTGTCGACGCGCCGCTGGTCGTGGACAACCCGGCGGGCCAGCGCGCGTGCGAACGGGAGGTGGGGCAGCGCTACGGCCGTTGGAAGGTGAGCGCCAACAGCACCAACCTGGGCTCTCCCCGCCAGGCCGGTGTGCTCCTGCTCGAACGGCTCCGGGAGGAGGGCTGGACGTACGACGACGGCAGGCAGGGCCCGCCGGCCGGCGGCCTCGTCCTGTCCGAGTGCTACCCCTACACCACGCTCGTCGGAGCGGCCGAGTTGGGCTACGACCTGGAGCGCCCCACCTACAAACGCCGCCCGGCGCGCGTACCCCCGGCCCACGGGCGGGCGGGACGGGCGGAGGCCGGCGACCCGCTGATAGGCCCTGTTGCGGGCCG
>NZ_JBHWZP010000215.1:0-16040 GCF_042728395.1 Streptomyces sp. NPDC060205 | reverse complement strand
CGCATTACTCGAAGCCAGAGGATGCAGACCGATCTCATGGGACAACATCCCCATGATGTAACCGATGTCGTACTTCTCGAAGTAATAACTCGCCAAGTTGATCTCAACACCGGCAGCACCCAAATCACGCACATCGGCAGGGGTTTCCGTCGTCCGCACATGCAGCGTAATCCGCACCGGACGGCCGTCAACGAAACTCTTGATCGTGCTGTGCTCATCCAGCAACTCGACGATCCGCACCGCCTTGTCGACGTACCGGTCCGTCTGATTCAAATTCGTGAACTCGAAATTCCCCAACTTGAATGCAGTGAGCGTCGGCGCGACGGCCGCGGCAGGCGCCGACGTCGCGTCGGTGTCGGACTGGGGCAGCCGGGGGCGCGCTTCGCCGGGATGGGCCGCCGGGGTGGATTCCGGGGTCGGTTCCGCGGCGGGTTCCGGAGCGACGGGCCGCTGGATGCTGTCGCCACGGTTGTTGGTCCCCACACTGGTGGCGAGCGCGGCAAAGTCACCCAGGACACCGAACCGGCCCTTGTCCCCCGGCAGGAGGGCACGCACCGGACTGTTTTCAGCGAGTTGCTCGGCGAACTGGGCCTTGTACGCGTTGTAGACCCTCGCCGTATACGCGGGGTCCCGCACCGCTCGCGCCCGATGGTCGTTGGTGACCGCGATCGAAGCGAGGTCCATGAGATAGGTGTCGATCAGGTCTGTGACGTCCTTGGGCTTGGCGTTCGCGACTCCGACCCGCGCGTGCTGGGCGAGCACTTCGGCCATCTCCAGCACGATGTCGCGATAGATGCCATGCCGAATCGTGTGCGGGAACGCGGCCATGATGTGGTCCGCCTGACCCGCACCCTCGGTATTCATGAACCGCGGCGTACTCAGAGACTCCAACCCCGGAACCATCAGAGGCATGCCCCGATACAGATCCTCCTCCTCAGGAATCTTCGCATTACTCGAAGCCAGAGGATGCAGACCGATCTCATGGGACAACATCCCCATGATGTAACCGATGTCGTACTTCTCGAAGTAATAACTCGCCAAGTTGATCTCAACACCGGCAGCACCCAGATCACGCACATCGGCAGGAGTCTCGGTCGTCCGCACATGCAGCGTGATCCGCACCGGACGGCCGTCGACAAAACTCTTGATCGTGCCGTGCTCATCCAGCAACTCGACGATCCGCACCGCCTTGTCGACGTACCGGTCCGTCTGATTCAGATTCGTGAACTCGAAATTCCCCAACTTGAACGGACGCAGCACCGGCACCGACGCAGCCGGCTCCGCATCCGGCTGCGTACGAGCCGGAACCTCGGTGACGGTCGTCCCGTCAGTGGCCGGCCGGGGCAGCGAGACCGGGTCCACCCAGATGGCCTCGCGAGGTTCCGCGGTGGCACCCTGTCGGGCCTCCGCCCAGCTCTGCTCAGGCAGGTCGGTGTCCTGCGCAGGCGCCGGGGTGACCTCGCCGATGAGCGCCCCGAGCAGGGCCAGGTGGCGGTCGCGCAAGCCCGCGGGGGCGAGCGAGGAGTCCTCAGGCGCCGCGTCGAGGTCGCCCAGCAGACTGCCGAGGACGTGCGGGCGCTGCGGCGAGTCGGCATCCCGGTACTCGTCGCGCAGGCCGAGCTGGTGGGTCAGCTCATGCACGAACTGGACCGGGGCCGCGTCGGCCCACCAGGTCATCTGGTCCATCGCCTGGTCCCGGCCCGCCAGGTTCACGGTCAGGTGCGGGGCATCCTTGGCGCCCGGAGCCCGCGGGACCTCCGGGAGGTCGACGTGCTCGACGGTCACATGCAGCCGGTCGCCGTTGAAGAGGCGGTGGGCCGGGGCGTTCAGGAACTCGTCCACGCCCGCCCTGAGCTGGTCGAACACCTGGTTGGCCTGCTCGTTCGTGCCACGCAGCGCGACGCGGACGGTCAGCTCGGTGACCGGCTCGCCCTGGTACGAGAACCGCCGGGCGTCGAAGCCGGAGCGCACCACGAACCGGGGACGGGTGTCGCGG
The DNA here is from genome assembly GCF_042728395.1 of Streptomyces sp. NPDC060205. Lineage (NCBI taxonomy): Bacteria > Bacillati > Actinomycetota > Actinomycetes > Kitasatosporales > Streptomycetaceae > Streptomyces > Streptomyces sp. NPDC060205. Next base: position 14,044 of record NZ_JBHWZP010000215.1, on the reverse strand, counting down.
GGACCCTTGGGCCGCGATGTGCTGGGGGCCCGGGTCTGCGACGCAGCGTCGGCGTCAGTACCGGTATCGGTGTTGGTGGCCGTGCCGGTGTCGGTCCGGGGAAGTCTCGGGCGTACCTCACCGGCGGTGTTGTCCGCGGTCTGCGGCGGGGCGGTGGCAACGGGCTGCTGGATGCTGTCGCCGCGATTGTTGGTCGCGATGCTGCTGGCCAGCTGGGTGAAGGACCGTGCGACGCCGAACAGGGTCTTGTTCGAGGGCAGTAGAGCCTGAAGGGCGGTGTTCCCCGCCAGCTCGGCGTGCAGCAGGTCCTTGTAGGCGTTGTAGACCCGCGCCGTGTAGTTGGGCTCCTTGACCGCGTTGATGCGGTAGTCGTTGGTGACCGCGATGGAGGCGAGGTCCATCAGATAGGTCTCGAACAGGTCGGTGACGTCCTGCGACTTGGCTCCCGGCACGCCGATCCGCGCGCGCTGCGCGAGCACCCTGGCCATCTCTGTGACGATGTCGCGGTAGGTGCGGTGCCGGATGGTGTTCGGGTAGGCGGCCATGATGTGGTCTGCCTGGCCCGCGCCCTCGGTGTTCATGGTGCGCGGAGTCCTCAGATCGCTCAGCCCCGGCACCGTCAGGGGCATCCCCTGGTACGCCTCCTCCTGCTCGGGAATCTCCGCGTTGCGGGAGGCGAGGGGGTGCAGGCCGATCTCATGGGCCAGCATCCCCATGATGTAGCCGGTGTCGTACTTCTCGAAGTAGTAGCTCGCGAGGTTGATCTGGACACCGGCGTCGCCCAGGTCGCGTACGTCTGCGGGGGTTTCCGTCGTACGCAGGTGCAGGGTGATGCGTACGGGACGGTCGCCGACGTAGGTCTTGATGGTGCGGTGCTCGTCGAGCAGCTCGATGATCCGGACTGCCTTGTCGACGTACCTGTCGGTCTGGTTCAGGTTGGTGAACTCGAAGTTCCCCAGCTTGAAGGGGCGGAGGGTCGGCTCCGGGGCGGGCGCCGGGTCCAGGTTCGAGTCCGGGTCCGGGACCGGGTTCGAGATGGGAGCCGTAGGGGCGTCGGTGCCGGTGCCGGTGCCGTCGTCGTTGCCGGACAACGTGCCCAGCTCGTACGCCTCCTCCTCCACGACGCCCGGGAGGTCGCTGCCGGTCGGTGACGGGGGCAGCGGAGCGGTGATCGCGTCCTGCGGGACCGGGGCCGTCAGCGCGGGATCCGGCACCGGCGGCATCGGCGGCACCAGCGGCTCCGCGCCGACCGGCGTCGAGCCCTCCACCTCGGTCCCCGTGAGGACCTCCGTCTTCGTACCCTTCGCGTCCTTGGACCCGGACGTCTTCGGATCCTTCGACTCCTTCGAATCCTTCGGCTCCGGAGCCTTCGGCGCGGGCGCAGGCGCCGGGGTGCGCAGGGTCAGCGGGACGAAGTCCCCGCCCCGGCGGCGGAGCCGGATGTGCGGGCCGCTGTCGCCGGACGGGCCCGCGTAGGTGTGGGCGGTGCCGTTCTCCTCGATCAGGGTGACGGTCGCGCCGGCCGCCGTGGCAGCCCACTCGGCCAGCGCGCTGTCGGCCGCCTGACCCCACGAGGCTTCCGCGAGGTGGCGGCGCAGGTGGGCGTCGCGCATGAACTGGCTCGGCGGCGGGTCGCCGGGGCGCCCGGCGGGGAGCGGCGGAGGGGAGAAGAGGGTGTCGTGCTTCGTCCGGTCCCCTGGCAGACCGTAACGGCGCATCAGTTCCATGGGCGGCGCCGCGGCGCGCCTGCGCAGCCGTGTCGCCTCCGAACCGGCGATTCCGGGCTGTTGCGAGGCCTGGTGCACGGCCGTGGAAAGCGCGCCGAAGAAGCCGTTGCCGCGGCCGGTGGGCGTGCCCTGGGTGTAGGTGGCGCCGTCGGGCGCGGTGAGGACGCCGTCGCGGTCCATGCGGTAGCGCGGGCCGGTGCTGTCGGCGGGCGGCAGCCAGGGGGCGGTGCTGTGGCTGCGGTGTGCGGCCGGCTGCTCGGGGGTGGGGTCCGTGGTGCCGACGGCGGAGGTGCCGGTCGTCGAACCCGAAGCGGTCGTGGTCGGTGGCAGCGCGGTGGCCACGGGGGCCGGGGTGCCGGTCGGGAGCGCGGCGTGGAAGAAGCCGTCGGTGGCGAAGAGGACGGGGTCGGCTGCCGGGTCGACGGAGGCCGCGTCGACGCCGTGCGGGAGGAACAGCTGGTCGCGGCCCTCGCCGGTCACCACCGTGAGCGGCGTGCCGAGGACGCGGGCGGCGAGGGCGGGCAGCAGGTCGGCGCCGCCGTGGTCCCCCGCGCGGCGCTCGGGCGGTTCCGGTGTGCCGTCGGCCGGCTGTGTGCCGCCGTCCTGCCGCGGCTCGCTCGCGAACGGGCGTGACAGGGCCAGTGAAGCGAGCGCCACCCGCTGTCCGGGGGTCGGCCAGTAGGTCTGCGGGAGGCGGCCGAAGGCGTCGAACTCGGCCTGTTGCGCGGGGGTGAACACCACGCCGGCCATGTCGAGTTCGGCCTGGGTGAAGGTGTCCGCGGCGTCCAGGGCGAGGGCGTCGAGCAGGTCCTGGTTGCCGTCCTCGCCCAGGGCCCAGGCGAGACGGTGGCGGGCGGCCTCGACGGCCTCCGCGGTGACCGCCGGATCGCCGGGGTCGGCGGTGAACCGGGTGGCGAGGTCGTCGCCGAGCAGGTACGGCAGGCGGCCCGAGGTGTCGGCGGTGGCGAGCAGCGCGTGGAAGAACGAGGCGCCGTCGTGCGGCATGTCGTGCACTTCGCGCACCGTGACGCCGTCCGGCGAGGTGAGGGTGCGCGGCGTGGTGTCGGTGGCGTCGGTGACGGTGTACGGCTCGGGGGCCTCGGAACGCCAGTCGGGCGCCGTGTACTCCTGCGGCGCGTCCGGCGCCGTGACCGTGGCCGAGCCCTGGTGGTGGGCGGTGAGGCGGGAGGCGGCGAGGTGCAGCCGGTGGTGGTCGGCGGCGGCTGCGTCGGTGCGCAGCTGCCAGCGGTGGACCTCCTCGCGGGCGGCCTGCCAGGCGATGACGGCCGGGGAGTAGAAGACGTCCGGCGGCAGGTCGGTCGGCTCTCCGGAGTTGTCGTCGCCGAGCGCGGCCCGTTCCTCGTCGCTCAGGTCGAGCCAGGTCTCCCGGGAGCGTGCCCGGGCGTCGTAGTAGTTCTTCTCGGCCGTGGCGAGGTCGGCGGCTGCCTTGGCCTGGGCGTCCCAGGCCGCGACGACGTCGTCGGTGTACGAGGTGTCGTCGAGGAGTCCGTAGTCGCGGGCGAGGTCCTCGCGCAGCCAGACGAGGGCGGTGGTCTCGGCCTCGGCGGCGCGCGGCCCGCGTCTGGCCTTGCCGAGCGCGCGCAGCGGGCGGCTGTCGGTGTAGCGGTGGTCCACGTCGGCCACCGAGAGCCAGCTCACCGGGATCGCGAAGAGCATGCTCCGGTCGGTGACGACCTTGAGGTGGGTGCCGAGGGTGGTGTCCGCGGTGCCCTTGAGGGTGGTGCCGTCGTTCGTGCCGCCGATCGGGACCGTGGCGCCCGGGTTGGTGACACCGGCGTTGCTGGTTCCGGCGAGCGGCGCGGTGCCCACGGCGCCCTCGACGTTGTCGGTGATGCCGGCTTCCAGCGCGTCGGAGGTCTTCGCCCGCTGCATGGCCTCCATGCGGGGCTTGTTCTCCACCGCGAGCAGCCGGGCGCCGCGGCGGTGCATCTTCGCGTAGAGGCGGGAGTCGGCGGTGTGCGACTGGCCGAGGAGGTGGGAGGACGACTGGGTGGGCAGTGCCGCGCCGTGCGCGCTCAGCGCCTCGCGGAATCCGCCGGTCAGGCCGACCTGTGTGGTGGCCTCCTGTTGGGCCTGGCCGGGGGCGGTGCCGACGCCGGTGAGCGGGGTGAGGCGGGCCATGCGCAGGCGGCTCGCGAGGTGGGCGCCGGTGTGGCGGTGGCCGAGGTCGCCGTCGCCGAGGCCGTCGGCGCGGGCGGTGGCGATGGTCAGGGCGTCGTGCACGTTGCCGGCGCCGCGGATGTCCACGGCGAGGATGCCGGAGCCGATGGTGTCGTCGAAGGGCAGTACGTCCGGGTCGGGGCTGCCGCCGGGGTCCCCGGCGGCGGAGGTCCGCCAGGCGGCGATGCCATCGGGGCGGGCCTGTGCGGCCGTCAGGACGCGGACCGCGCGCTCGGGTTCCGGTACGTCCTGCTCGGTGAGCGCGCCGTCGGACCCGTCGCCGTCCGGGGTGAGCAGGCTGGCGGGGAGTACTTCGTTGAGCGTTCCGACGGGGACGGCGGAGACGCTGGGGGCGAGGGCGTCGCCGGTCGCGTCCGTCATGGTGACGGTGAGGGCGTAGGTGGTGATGACCTCGGCGTGGGCCTGGGTGGTGGCGATGTTCGGCATCGCGGTGGTGCCGGCGGTCTGGACACGGGCGCTGGACCGCTGTTTGGCGGCGGTGCCCTGGAGCGAGGGGTTGGCGATGAGGACGCCGTCCTCGGCGGCGCGCTGGCCCCCGCTGAGCGTCACGTCGGCGCCGCGGTCCTGTGAGGTGCCGCCGGCGATGTCGCGGGCTGTGGTGCGGTAGTCCTCCAGTTCGTAGCCGGTACGCAGCCGGTCCACGGTGGTGGTGATCGGTGTCAGTGTGAACTTGAGCTGTCCGGGGCTGCCGTTGACGGGCAGGTGGAACATGTTCGACCAGGTGCGGTAGCGGACCGGCAGGGTCATGCCGTCGGTCGTCAGTTCGTGCAGATGCGCGGCGAGGAAGTCCGGGGAGAGCCGCTGGAGCACCTGCTCCCGGTCGTGCGAGGGCACCCCGATCCGTGCCAGCTGCGGGATCAGCTGCTGTGCCACGGGACTTGCGTCGAGCTGGCCGCTGGGGTGGGTGGGGAAGCGGCGGAACCGCAGGTAGGGGGGCACCCGGTAGCCGCGGCCGAGGTTGTGCGGCGTCTTGTCGCCAAGGCCGTCCGGGGCGAGGCCCGCCTCGATGACGTCCTGCATCGGCAGGTGGAACATGACGGCGTCGCGGATGCGCTGGAGCGCGGCGGCGGCCCTGCGCGGGGCGAGAGCGTTGCCCAGGCGGTCGGAGACGAGTCCGGCCGCGGAGCTGAGGCCGGCCCCGGCCCGGGTGCCGATCGCGCCCATCGCGGCTGTCCACCGGTCCCGTACGGCGATGGTCTCGGCGGTGTCGGCGACCACCAGGTACATCCGGCCGGCGTAGGCGAAGGTGGTGTTGCGTCCCCGGGTGAGGGTCTGCGAGACGCTGCGGCCCTTGCCCCAGGCGTACTGCAGGGCAGCCGAGTACGAGCCGACCACCGCAGGCCCGCCCGGGGCCTGCTGCAGGGGGGTGTCGCCGCCCTGGAGGCCGAGGGTGGTGCGCGCGACGGTGCTCGCGGTGCCGTTGACGCGGTGTTCGTTGCCGACGGTCGTCTCGGAGCTGGCCGGCTTGGGGTCGCTCTTGACCCGGAAGTTGCTCAGCTCACCGCGGACGGCTCCCTTGAGGTAGTGGGTGCTGAAGGGCCCGGCGCCGTTCAGTCCGGCGATACGGGAGCCGAACGGGCCCAGGTACTGGCCCAGTTGGCCCGCGACGCTGAGGTTCGCCATCGCGCGGCGCAGTGCGGTGCGCACCGGGGCGCCGGGCGCGCTGACGTGCCAGGAGGTTCCCGAGGCGCGGTCGGCGGTGTCCTGCATGAGCTGCTGGCGCTGTGGGCCGCCCTCGGCGCTGAGCACCACGTGCGGGGCGCGCAGCAGCTTCTTGGTGAGCTGCTGGTCGGCCGTCTCCGTGGCGGGCGACGGGCGGGTGCCGTCCAGGAGTTGGTCCGCCGCGTCGGCGGAGAGCTGCGTCGGGGCGGGCGTGGTCGCGGTGGCGGGTGCCGTACCGGTCGGCGGCGGATCGGCCGGGGCGTGATGGTCGGAGCCGTGTGCGGCCGGGACGGCCAGCTCCACCCGGCCGACGGTCTCGTTGCCCCGGGTGAACAGGGGCCGCTCCTCGACCTTGCTGACGAAGACGCCCGCGCCGAGCAGGCCGACCGAGGCGAGCCTCGCCCAGCCGCGCGGGCGGCGGTGGCCCTCGAAGGTGGCGCCCAGTTCCACCTGGTAGCTGTAGAGGTCGGCGCCTGTCTGGAACATCAGGTGGTCGTGGACGACCGCGACCGTGTTCCTGGTGGCCTTCTGGTCGGTGCGCGCGTGCCGGAGTCCGACGGCCACGCTGCCCGCCTGGCGGGGCAGTCCGACCTCGGGCACCTTGTCGTGGTCGCGTGGCCCGACACCCATCTCCACACCGCCGGACAGGGTGACGGCCGCCTGCTCTCCCTGGCCGGAGACCTCGGTGCCGATCACCGCGTTGCGCAGCGAGCGCTCGCTCATGGTGGTCTCGAACCGGCGGTCGGTCAGGCGGGCTTTGAGGACGAGCGTGTGGTGGCCGCGGCGCACCTTGCCGTCCTCGGTGAGGGTGACGGGCACGCCCGTGGTGGACAGGTCGTCCAGGCTCTGAGCCAGGCTGGGTCTGTTCAGCGCCTCGCGCACCTGGCGGTCGTTGTGCAGCGCGGTCCGCATCCGCCCGTCGCCGTACCAGAACTTGGCCAGCCGCGGGTGCCGCAGCATGAAGGGCGGCACGAACAGCGACGGGTACGACTGGTGCAGCGTGTCCAGGACCGCGTCCGTGAAGGCGTGCATGGGGTCCTGGGGGGCGGGCGGCGGTGTCGCGTTCTGGGTCGGCTGCTGGGACTGGGACTGGCCCTGACCGGACGGCTGTACCTGGGTCAGGGGCTGGGACTGGGTCTGGACCGGGGGCGGAGGCGGGGTCTGGGACTGCGTCTGGGTCTGCGGGGGCGCGACGGGGCGGAAGCCCTCGGCACGGACCTGTCCGCTGAGGTGGACCGGGTCCTCCCGGGTGAGGTACCACGGCACCGGCGGCTCGGCGTCCGGGTTGGGGCCCGCCTGGCCGGGTGTGCGGCTGTCCCAGCCCGCGAGGCGGCGTGCGTCCTGGGTGGAGATCCAGTCCAGGCTGACCACCTGCACCGGGCGGGCGGCGGACGCTGGTTCGCCGGGCTTGCGCACCATCAGGGTGCGCTCGACCCGGTAGAGCGCGACGGGGTGGTTGCGGACCCGGCCGGTGGTCTTGCGGGCCGCGTCGACGCCGAGGTAGTGACCGCGCCCGGTGGAGAGGTCCGCGCGGACGAGGGGGCCGCCCTGGAGACGTACGTCGGTCTCAGGACCGGCGAGGGTGTAGTTGGGTCCCGCGGTGATCTGGATGCCCAGACGGGTGTCACGGACGTGCCCGCGCTCGTTCTGGTACGTGGTCTGCGTGAGGTCGCGCAGCTCCGCCTTGACCGACTCGGTGACCAGGGTGGCCCGGTGCGGCACCGAGCGTTCCACGATCAGGTGCCCCAGCGGGTGCTGTCCGCTGCCCCGGGTCAGCTCGGGCCCGGTGACCGGTCCGGAGAACCGGCCGAACAGCGCGAGCAGCCGCCCCGGCCGGACGTACGAGACCAGCGTGCGGTGTGCCGAACTCCCGGGCCGGGCACCGGAGATGGCGATCGCCAAGTCCTCCGGCGAGTCCGCCAGATGCAGCGCGGTCGTGTCGGTCATCCGCGGCTCGATGCCGTTCGGGAAGGTGAGCGTCTTCGGTGCCCGCTGCGGCCCCTTGTAGGGCACGGTGAGGTCGTCCGGCAGCCGCCAGCTCAGCCCGTCGCGCATCGCGAACTCGGCGGCGTGCACCTGGGTGCGCTGCCAACCCGACGTCGGCAGCGGCGGGGTGACGGTCGTCGTGGTGGTGCCCGGGGTGGCAGTGCTCGGAGTGGCGGTGGTCGGAGTGGCGGTCGTCGTCGGGGCGGTGGTAGTCGGGGGCGGCTTCGGGCCCTCCGTGACGCGGTCCACCCGAACCCGGTAGTGGACGTCGTCCAGGTGCAGGTGCGAGCCCTCCCAGTTGCGCCACTCGGACTGGTTGTACGCCTGGGTGCCCTGCGCGTAGTCGGTCCGGCGCGTCCAGCCCAGCGAGAAACCGATCTTCAGCAGCCAGTTGAGGGGCGGCCCCATGCTCAGACCGCCGGCGATCCGCCGCCCGAAACCGACGCTGCGCCCGCCGCCCGTACCGGCCTGGCCGCGCCGCATGGTGTCCACCCTGACGGTGGCGTCACCCACGTTCGAGAAGCGCTCCCAGCGGTGGTACGGGATGGCCTCGACCGTCATCTCGTGGCCGACCCCGGACTTCTCGCGGCCGACGAAACGCGCACCGCGCGGGGCGGTGAAGGCGTCGGGCTGCTGGGTCAGCAGCCGCAGCAGTTCCGCCTCGTCGAACTGGGAGCGCAGCTTCGCCGGAAGCTTGCTCAGGATCTCCTCGGCCACCTGCTCGGGCGAGCGGAGGGTGGTCTTGCCCAGGCCGGTGAAGAGCCCGGTCCGAGGCGGGGTCTTCCCGGTCTTTCCGGTCTTGCCGGACTTGCCGGACTTGCCGGACTTGCCTCCGGACGGCGTCCCGTCGCCCGGGTCGGCGCCCGGGTTGATCAGAACCGTGGGGAGCCTGCTGCCGTCCTCGAAGGTGACGGTCCGCGGCGCCGGGCCCGGCGGCCGGGCGTCCGGGCCGGTCAGCAGCCGTGCCGGGCGGTACCGTTCGAGCTGGGTCTCCAGCGGTACCTGGTCACCCCGGTCGGGGGTCTCGGGGGCGGGACTGTCGAGGTCGGTGACCCCGCCCATGCTGCGCAGCCACTCCCCGAAGACACCCTCGGCACCCAGGTCCTCGGTGACGGGATCCTGCGTGGCCGGGTCCTTGGTCCCGTTCGGGTCCGGCTTGGGGGTGGCCGGGTCAGGTACGGGGGTGAGCGGCGCCGAGGCCGGGACCAGCGCGTCGAAGTGGTCGGTGCCGTTGTAGGACAGGTGCAGTATGCCGCCCTGGCCGCCCGGGTTGAGGGTGTTGACGAAGGTGGTCCCCGCCGACCGCGGATCGGGCTGGACGAGCCGCAGGTCGAGGTCCAGGGTGTGCGCCAGCGCCTCCGGGAGCAGGTCGGCGAAGGGGGAGGCCCACAGGTCGGAGAGTTCGGCCGCCGCGGCGACCAGTCCCCTGGATCCGAGGCGCCGCGCGGCGGCGGGGGTGGGCACCACGGCGGCGAGCTGCGCGTAGTCGCTGTCGCCGATGATCCGCTGCCACTCGGCGGGGTCGGCGTTGGTGACGACGTCCTGCGCGATCCGGTTCCACCGGCGGGTGATCCGGTCTCGCTGCGCCGTGTTCTGCACCCCGGCGAGGGCGCGCATGCGCAGGTCGTCCACCACGGCGAACACCGGGTCCGGGATCGCGAGGTCCATGCTGTCGCCCAGTTCGGTACCGGTGATCCGGTCACGCAACCGGGTACGCAGCCTGGCAACGTTCTCCGAGGCCCACGCGGGCGGGACGCTCTGACTGCGCGCGCTGTCGAGCGCCGACCGGAAGAGGCAGTTCCCGCCGCCCGGGGTGTCCAGCCGCCGGAAGGCCAGGCCGCTCGCGCGCACGATGCCCACCGAACCGGGCTTGGTCTTGCTGAGGAGGTTCAGGTCCTCGGCGAGACTCTCCGGACGGCTCGGCGTGGGTGCCAGATCGGGTCTGCGGCGGGCGAGTTCGGCGGTGTCCTCGGCACTCAGTTTCAGCTCGGACAGCGGCAGCGGGGTGCCGGAGAGCGACCAGGTGATCTGCGCGGCGGGCGCGTAGGACAGCCCGCGTACGTCCTCCGGCGAGACCATGGTGGTGGGCGGGAGCGCGGGCGGCGGCGGGGGCAGCAGGGTGTCGAGCGTGGTCTCGGGCCCGGCGGTGGCACGCAACTCGGCCGCGGCACGCAAAAACTCGGTGTACTGCTCGACGGTGGGGTCGGCCGCGGGATCGGTGCTGGTGTCAGCCGTCGCACCGCGCCGGTCGACGGTCATGCGGCGCAGCAGGTCCGGAGTCATGCGGCCGTCGCCGTAGCGCGCCGCGGTGTCCTGGCCGGCCCAGCGCAGGTTGTCCACGAACGCGAGTGCGGCGAGCAGCTCCCGGTTCTCCGGGCGCTGTTCGGCGTCCGGACCGAGAGCGCCGCGCAGGGTACGGATCTGCTGGAGGGTACGGGCCCTGGCGAAGGCGTCGGCCGGTCCCGGACCCGCGTGCAGACCGGCGTCCCGGGCCAGGTCGTCCAGGTCGGAGCCGCTGGGCTCCGGGGTGAAGAGGCGCCACCCGCCCGGCCCGTCGGCGCCCTCGGTGAGCACCGCGCGGACATTGCCGTCGGCGTCCCGGGCCGTGCCCACCTCGGTGGTCGGCGCGTACACCTGGCGCCCGGTACGGTTCGCCACGTGCTGGGCCACCGGCAGGCCCGCGATCTCCGGCTGCCGTCCGGTCTCGCAGGAGAACAGCACCAGCGGCCGGTCCTGATCGCCGTCCTGCGCCCAGGAGTTGAGCACTTCGCCGAGCTGCACACCGCTGACCTTGATGGTGGGGCGGGCCGCGTCGTCGGTGCCGAGGGTGACGGTACGGGGAGTGGCGTGTCCCACGAAATAGTCGGCGCCGCGCTCGGTGCCCGAGCCGGGCAGCGCGGTCGGCGGGCCGGTGAACACGGTACGGCGGACCGGCGGGTCCCCGGCGGTCTCCGGAGTCGGGGCGACGGAGGTGGTGCGCACACCCCGGAAGGTGTCCTGGCCGAGCAGCTCGCGACGCGCCGCACTGTGCGCCGTGCCGTCCTCGGCAGGGCCCTGCGAGATGGTCAACGTCTGTACGGCACGGCCCGGTTGGGGCTTCACCGTCGAGTCCGGCACCAGGCGGCGCAGCTGTGCTACGGGAACGGTGTGGCCGTCCAGGGTGGTGACGACCGGACCGCTCGTGGGCCGGACGACGATCCGCCCGGAGGGCGGGGGTGTCGCGGGGAGCGTCACCGGGGGTGCCGCGAGGGCGCTGTCCGACGTGTCGGGTGACGTGTCAGGTGACGTGTCGGGTGAGCTTTCGGGCGACGTGGTGGGGGAAAGCGGCGGGGGGCCGCCGTCGCCGGGCCCGCGTCCGCCGCCGAGGTCGGAGGTCCGGCCGCCGGTCGCCTCGCTGTCGCCCGACTCCAGATGCAGGTCGGTGGCCGTCTCGGTCCAGGGCCGGGACAGCGTGGCGAGCTTCGCCGTGACGGGGGCGGAGGTGTCCGTGGGGGCCGGACCGACTCCGTTGCCGTTCAGGCCGGTCAGCACGTCCGAGACCAGCTTCGGGCGCGGGGCCGGGGCGGGGGCCGGGTCGCTGTCGGTCTTCACCTCGGCCTGCGGGGTGGGGCCGGAGGTCGTGGCGGGGGTATGACCGAAGGCGTCGGCGAGCGGCAGCAGCACGTTCGCGCCGGGGAAGTCGGTGTCCGAGGTGTCCGAGGTGACGGCGGTGTCCGAGGTGCCGTCCGTCGTCATGGCGGGCGGCGGGCCGGCGAGCGGACGGACCCGGACCGGGGCGCCCGGCGCCTCCCGGGTCAGCTCGACAGCGGCGCGTACCGGCCGGCCCGATCCGTCCGGGGAGACCGCGGGACCGAGCACCACGGCCCGGTCGACCCCGGCACCGTCCAGCAGCTCGGCCGCCTCCGGCGCCCCCTCCCCCGGCGGCGGCACCTCCGAGACGACGATCGTCAGCGGCGGCGCCTTGGTGACCTCGGGGCTCGCGACGGCGGTGGGCCCTGCCTTCACGTCACTCGGGCCGGTGATGTCACGTACGTCGCCAGTATCGCCTACGTCACCGGTGTCACGGACGTCACCGGTGTCGGCGTACGAGCCGGTGGTGTTCACCTTCGGGGGCGCCGCTGCGACGTCGGTGTCCGGCGCGGGGGCGCTTTCGGCGGGGTCCGAAGTGACGGACGTATCAGTGGAGTTGACCGTCTCCGGGGAGGTGGTGCTGTCCGGGGAGACAGTGGTCTGCGGGTCTGTCGTCGTCTCCGTGGTCTGCGCGGTGTCATCCGTCGTGGTCTGCGAACCGTCCGCCGGGTTCGTGAGATCCAGGTCGCTGGAATCCTGGGACTGCGTCTCCGAGGAGGTCGAAGAGTTCGAGGAATTCGAGGAAGACTGGTTCGTTCCGGCGGCGGGGGTGCCACCCGTCCGAGCACCTGTGTTCGTACCGGTACCCGTGCCGGTGTTCGTCCCCGTGCCCGTGCCGGTATTGGTCCCCGTACCGGTGTTCGTCGCAGCCGAGTTGGTCAGGCCGTTGGACGGGACAGGACCGCCGTTCGCCTGCTCGGAGCCCACGTCCGGATCGACCTGCGCAGCGTCGGAACCGCCCTGCTCGACAACGGAGTTGCCGGAGATGTCGTTGCCGAACCCGTCCGTGCCGAGCGGGGTGTCCACCGTGACCGGGGTGCCGAAGCTGTCGAGTGCGCGACGGACCTCGTCGGCGTCGATCTGGGCGGCGGGGCCGTTCCCGGCCGGGACCACCCGGACCTCGGGCAGCTGCGAGAGGTTGCTGTGCAGGGTGTCGCGAACCCCGATCTCGGTGCTGCCGGGCTGCTGGGAGCCGCGCAGCTCGGCGAGATCGCGCAGGGCCTGCTCGCGGACCTCGGCGGGCCCGTTGTGGACCTGCTGCCACAGCTCGTTCTCCGCGGCGGTCACGGGCAGCGGACCCGGCGTGTACGCCGGCGGGTTCACGCCGACGTACGGGGGCGGCTCGCCGACCGAGTAGGGCGGAGGCAGGTCGGTCCCGGTGTGGTCCCCGGTGAAGTCTCCCGTACCGGTGTTCTGCTGGGAGTAAGGCGGGGGCGAGTTGCGGGTGGACCCGCCGCCCGTGGAGTTGGACGAGCCCGAGGGACCCGAGGTGTCCGTGTCCGAGGGGCCGTCGGCGCTGTCGGAGTCGCCGCGGGAGCGCGTGGAGTCGCCGGAGTCCCGCGTGTCGGTGTCGGTGTTGCCGCTGGAGATGGTGGGTGGGGGCTGGTTGCGCAACTTCTCGATGGTGTTGCGCAGTTCGGCGCCGCTGTTGATGGCGGTGGACGACAGACCGCCCTCGGCCAGGCTGCTGACGCCCGCGCCGACGAACGTGGACCAGCTGGTGGACCAGTCGCCGTCGAAGGCGCCCTTGATCAGGATCTCGGCGAGGCCCTCACCGGCGCCGGCGGCGAGGAAGTCGGCGGTGCCCTTGAGGCCGTAGTGCCCGGCGAGCGCGCCCGGCCGGTCGGCGTTGTGCTTCAGGATCTGGTTGTTGCGCCACAGGCTGGTGTTGTTCTTGAAGGAGTTCGGGTTGAAGCGGAACGAGAAGGAGTTCTTGTTCGGGAGGTTGGGGCCGTTGAGGTTCGGGTTGGGGCCCGGGCTGTTGGTCGGCGGAGGGTCGTTCTTGGAGCCGGGGCCGGGACCGGGGTCGGGGTTCGGCTTGGGCTTCGGCCCGTTGTTGTTGAAGTCGAGCTTCGGAGGGTTCTTGAAGTTGGGACCGTTCTTGAAGTCGAGATCCGGTCCTTTCTTCAAGAAGTTGCTGTCGAAGGCCTTGACGATGTCCTTCGCGAACTTGTCGAAGATGCTGGTGAAAAAGCCCGCCGCGGCACCGAACGCGGCCGACTTGAGGATGTCGTTCCAGTCGAAGCCGTCGGGCCTGCGGCCGTTCGGGGCGAAGTTCATCATCGCGAGGCGGACCGCGAAGGTGGTGAACGCCTCGGCGAACGCCTCGGTCAGCGAGGGCGCCAGGTGCAGCCGCTGGAGCAGATGCGTCAGCGTGGTGAGGATCATGAACCGGCTGCGCAGCTTGGCCATCATGATCTGGCTGGCGGAGGCGCCGCCGGTGAAGAAGGACATCGCCAGATAGATGGCGATCTCGATGAGCAGCCGGATGACCTCGGCGATGACCTGCCACTTCGACTCCATGATGTCCATGGAGGTCTTGCGCCGGCCCTCGGCGATCTTGTCGAGCTGCTCGGAGAACTCGCGCAGGTAGTTCTTGCCGCCGTCGTCGATGAGCATGCCCATCGCCTTGGCGTACGACTTCGAGAGGTCGTCGGGCATGACCTGGGCGATGTCATGGATGGACTTCTCGATGAGCGAGGACATCCTGTTGAGCTTGCGGCCCAGGCCCGAGTACGGCTGACGGCTGTCGTAGGCGAGGTCCTCGTCGGCATCGATGAGCTTCTCACCGGTGAGGATGAAGAGCATCGCGTTGACCTCGGGCGAGGCCATCATGC
>NZ_JBHWZP010000214.1:0-16372 GCF_042728395.1 Streptomyces sp. NPDC060205 | reverse complement strand
GCCGCCCGGGCGGCGGACGCGCCTGCGTGTTTCCTCGTGAAGGGTTCCGCTCAGCGGCCGAGGGCCTTCGCCAGTTGCTGCTTGTTCATCGACGAACGGCCGTCGATGCCGCGCTTCTTCGCCTCCGCGTAGAGCTGGTCCCTCGTCGGCCCCTGGGCGCCGCTGTGGGAGCGCTCGCCACCGCGCTGGGAGGCCGACTTCCTGTCCTGGGTGGATGTCTTGCTGGCCGTCTTCGACTCGCCGGAGCGCGCCCGCTCCTTGTTGACGGTGCGTGCCGCGATCTCCTTCGCACGCCCCGTGGAGGTGCCGCGCTTCTCGGCGCTCTCCTTGATGTGCTCGTACTGGCGCTCACGTTTGGCGCTGGAACCTCGCGGCATGACGAACTCCTCCCGTGCTGGGGGCGGGCGGCTCAACCGGGCCCGCGCTGTGATGGGTCTCCGCGTACCCCTGGGGCGGCTTCTGTCACCCGGAGCACGCGTTTCCCATCTGATGTGTCACCCCGACGGGTGTGCGAGCGGGCCGCCACCGAACGGATGACGACCTCAGCGTTCTCCGTGACCGCCCCCGCCCGAGGACGCGTCCCCGCCCTTGGAATCCGGCACCGACCCCGCCCCCGACTCCGGCACCGACCCCGCCCCCGACTCCGGGGCCGACCCCGACCCCGACCCTGACCCCGCCCCCGACCTCGGCTCCGCCATCCTGCGATGCGCCGCCGCCTTCGCGCTGTCCGGGAGGATCCGGTTCACGAGACCCTGCGCCTTGGTCCTGACCGAACCCGCGACGACCTTCTTCCTGCCGCCCATGAGCGCCTCGAAGCCGTCCTTCGCGACCTTGGCCGGATCGTCCTTCTCCTGCTCGCCGACCTTGGTGTCCGCCATGCCCGCGCGCCGGAAGAACTCCGTCCCGGTGGGGCCCGGCATGAGCGCGGTGATCGTCAGGCCGGAGTCCTTCAGCTCGTTCTGCAGGGCTTCGGCGAAGGACTGGACGAACGACTTGGACGCGTTGTACACGGCCTGGAACGAACCGGGCATGGTCGCCGCGATGGACGAGGTGAACAGCACCTTTCCCTCACCCCTGGCGGCCATGTCCGGCAGGAGCCGCTTCGCGAGCCGGACCGTCGAGGTGATGTTGAGGTCGATGAGCCGGACCTCGTCCTCCTCGGCGGTCTCGACGAACGCGCCGCCCTTCCCCACACCGGCGTTGAGCGCCGCGGCGGCCAGCGGCCGTCCCTGGGCCGTGACGGCGGCGTACAGCCGGTCCACGCCGCCCGGTTCCGCGAGGTCGATCCGTACGGCCTCGGCCTTCGCCCCGTGGGCGCGGATCTCCTCCGCCGCCTGTTGCAGCGCACCGTCCTCCGCGGTCAGCAGCAGGTCGTACCCGTTCTCGGCGAACTGCTTGGCGAGCTCGAACCCGATGCCGCTCGACGCACCGGTGACCAGGGCCAGGGGCTTTATGTCGTTCATGCCCCTCGGGTACCCATACGTTCCCGGGCAAACGGCGCCTCACCGCAGGGCCGGAGGCGGGCCAGGGCGCGCCGGGTGGCGCCGGACGGCTCCGGATGGCGCAGCGCAGGTGTCGGCGGGCCCGCCGCGGGGCACTCGTCGGCAGCAGTCGATCGCCCTGACCGGCCCGCCCCCGGGCGTCAGCCCGGCCGTCAGTACGGCCTCGTCCTGAAAGCCACGCCCCGGTTGAAAGCCACACCCCGGCGCGAGACGGTCTCGCCCTTCCGCAGCGGAAAGCCCCCTCATGGATCACTCGACAGCTCCCGTACTCGACGCGCTGGTGGCGTACCAGGCGCAGGACCACCTGCCGTTCACGCCGCCCGGCCACAAGCAGGGCCGCGGAGCCGACCCGCGGGTACGGGCCGTGCTGGGCGACGCCCTGTTCGACGCGGACATGCTCGCGGTGTCCGGGCTCGACGACCGCACCACGTCCCAGGGGATCCTGAAGAAGGCCGAAGCGCTGATGGCCGACGCGGTGGGCGCCGATCACACGTTCTTCTCCACCTGCGGCAGCTCCCTGTCGGTCAAGGCCGCCATGCTCTCGGTCGCCGGGCCGCACGAGAAGCTGGTGGTCGGACGTGACGCGCACAAGTCGGTCATCTCCGGGCTGATCCTCGCGGGGATCCGCCCGGTGTGGGTCGATCCCCAGTGGGACCCCGATCTCCACCTCGCCCACCCGCCGTCCCCCGAGGCCTTCCGGGCGGCGTTCGAGGAGCACCCGGACGCGCGCGGGGCCCTGGTCACCAGCCCTACCCCTTACGGCACCTGCGCCGACATCGCGGCCATCGCCGCGCTCTGCCACGAACGCGGCAAGCCGCTGATCGTGGACGAGGCGTGGGGCGCCCACCTGCCCTTCCATCCGGAGCTGCCCACCTGGGCGATGGACGCCGGCGCCGACGTCTGCGTCACGTCGGTCCACAAAATGGGCTCCGGGCTCGAACAGGGGTCGGTCTTCCACCTCCAGGGCGACCTCGTCGAGGTGCAGACCCTCGCCTCGTGCGCCGACCTGCTCGACACCACCAGTCCCTCGGTCCTCATCTACGCCGCCCTCGACGGCTGGCGCCGGCAGATGGTGGAGCACGGCCATGAGCTGATGGAGGGGGCTCTTGAGCGGGCCCGGCGGGTACGGGCCGCCATCGAGGACATCCAGGGCCTGCACGTCAACGACCGTGACGACTTCTATGCCCCCGGGCGCGCTTTCGACATGGACATCCTCCAGGTGTTCATCGATCTGAGCGGGGTCGAGTTCAGCGGTTACGACGCCGCCGACTGGATGCGCCGGCACCACCGCATCAACCTGCACACCTCCGACCACCGGCGCATCAGCGCCCAGCTCACCCACGCCGACGACGAGACGACGACGGAGCGGCTCCTCGACGGTCTGCGCGACCTGGTCGCCCATGCCGACGAGCTGCCGCCCGCCCCGGACGTCCGCGTCCCGGACCCGGGGAGTCTGCGGCTGCGCCAGGTGACGCTGCCGCGTGACGCCTTCTTCGGCGAGGTCGAGCAGGTTCCGGCGGACAGCGCGGTCGGGCGGATCTGTGCCGAGATGCTCACGCCCTATCCGCCCGGGGTTCCCGCGGCGCTCCCCGGCGAGTTGCTCGACCGGGCCGTCGTGGACTACCTGCGCAGTGGCGCCGACGCGGGGATGCTCATCCCCGACGCCGCCGACGGCAGCGCCGACACCATCCGGGTGTCCGTGCACGACGTCGACGCGGACTGACGGACGGGTCCGTCTGCGTCACGAGGCCGTCGACCGGGAACGGCAGGTCCCTCGCTGATACGAGGTCGGCGGCCAGGCCGGCTTCGGCGGCGCTCTCCGCCTCGGCCTCGAACGTGGCCCGCCGTCGTGGGTCCACGGTGAAGGTCAGGGGTGGGGTACGAGCGCCCGAAGCCCCGGTCGACGCCGAGCTCAGTCCCACCCCGACCACGACGACGTCCGCCGTCACGTCGGCCTCCTGCGCCGGCCACCGGGTGCCCGGCGCCGTCCCCCTGACGTGCGGCAGCCCCGGACCGGCGCCGGCGGCAGAGGATGCCGCACACCTGCGGAGATCCTGGGAGCGTCGGCACCCGGGGCCCGGCGGGGGCGAACCTGCCCGGTCGGGGCGGATCGTGCAGGCGGTTGAGTCAAGCGCTGTCACGCACGGTGTGTAGGTCGCTACGCTGGTTCCGGTGCGGCCGACTCCGCACAGGACGCGTCAGGAAGGCGGTGCGCGGCGAATGGGTGCCACTGTCAGGGGACTGCTGGACAGTCTGTCTCCAGCGGCGGACGAGGAAGAGCGCCGTGAGTGGGCCGGCGCCTGCGCACACGCTCTCGGCCTCGGTGGGATCGCGGTCTCTCTGGGACGGGAGCTGGTGTGGTTCAGCGACAGCACCAGCGCACGGGTGGAGGATCTGCAGTTCGTCCTGGGGCAGGGCCCCGGTCTGCTGATCGAGGACGAGACAGAGGTACGGCAGGTGCCCGACGTCGGCCGGCTGCTGGCACGGCAGTGGCCGCAGTTCGCCGCTGAGGCGGAGGAGCTCGGCATCGCGGCGCTCTTCGTCTGGCCCGTGCACATCGGCGCCGTGCGCACCGGGACGATGACCGGCTACCGGCGGACGCCGGGCCCGCTCACCCGGCAGCAGCTCACCGAGGGCTGGCTGGTCGCCGACGCCCTCGCCGAGCAGGTGCTCCAGAACTGGCCGGCCACCTCCGCCGCACGCAACGGCCGCGGTCACACGGGCATGGTGGATCTGCACCGCGCCGAGGTGCACCAGGCCACCGGCGTCCTCAGCGCGCGCCTCGGCGTATCGCTGGCCGAGGCCCTTGACCGGCTGCGAAGCCAGGCCTACACGTCCGGACGGACCCTGACGGAGACCGCCCGGGACATCATCAAGCGGGAACTGCCGCGATGACACCACCAGAACTGGTCGACCACACCGGGACCATCCCGTGTGGGGGACAAGGAGCTTGCGCATGAGCAGGGAGCAGCACATCGCCCGCACTTTTGTGGAACTCGCCGACACACTGGTGGAGGACTTCGACGTCATCGGGTTCCTGCAGCAGATGACCATCCGCTGCCAGGAACTCCTCGACGTCACGGACGCGGCGGTCTTCCTGTCGCACGCGGGCCCCCAGCTGTACAGCCCCGCCCCGTGCGACCCCAGCCCCGCCCTGGAGCGCGTACTGGAATTCGCCTGTGGTGAGGGCCCGGCGGTGGACGCCCACCGCACCGCCCGCGCGGTCGACGCGTACGGCCGGGGCGACGCGGACGGTTCCGGCGAAGTGCGCTCCCGCTGGCCGGAGTTCACCGCTCAGCTGCGGCAGGCCGGCTACTCCCTCGCCGTCGCCCTGCCGATGCGGCTGCGCCAGGAGACCATCGGCAGCCTGCTGCTCCTGCGCTCCGCCGACCGGCCCCTGGACGCCGACGACCTGGCTCTCGCCCAGACCCTCGCGGACGCCGCCACCATCGGTCTGCTGCACGCACGCACCATCCGGCAGCAGGACACCGTGAACGAACAACTGCACACGGCCCTGCAGAGCCGCATCATCATCGAACAGGCGAAAGGATTGCTCGCCGCCCGCCGCAGCATCAGCCTGAACGAGGCCTTCGAGATCATGCGCCGCCACGCCCGGCGGCACCGGCTCCTGCTCAGCAGCGTCGCCCGGGACGTCATCGACACCGGCTCCATGCTGCGCAGCTCCGCGGTACTGCCCCAGCCGAGCGCGACGGACACCGAGTGACGACCGGTCCGAGCGACGGCCGCGACGGCCGCGACGAGCGGGCGGGGCCGGGCGGCGCCGCGTAACACCGTCCGGGCGAGGGTCGGGCGGGGCGCGGGGCGCTTCGTGAGAAGCGGGATCACCCCGGCGTGTGCCGCGTACCGCCCACGCCGTCGTGCGCTTTGATCTGCGGAGGAAAGCGTCGCGCCGCGCAGGGCGCCGACGAGGCGACGACTCGTCGACGGAGCACACGGCATGACGAAGAACGCGGGCGGGCACGGTTCCGGGACCGGCACCGGAACAGGGACTGGCAACGGGAAAGAGACCGGGAAAGGGACCGGGACCGAGGACGACGAACCCGGCACCCACCACTGGCTCTTCGGTGACCAGCTCGGCCCCCACTTCATGGATCCCGCGCGCGGCGGCCCACGCCGTGACGCGCCCCTGCTGATGATCGAGGCCCGCAGCGTCCTGCGCCGACGGCGGTTCCACCGTGCCAAGGCCCATCTGATCCTGTCGGCCATGCGCCACCGCGCCGCCGAACTCGGTGACCGCGTGCGGTACGTCAAGGCGGACACCTACCGCCAGGGGCTGCGCGAGGCGGTGGGGGACGCCCGGGTGACCGTCCACCACCCCACCTCCCACGCGGCCCTCGCCTTCGTACGCTCCCTGCCGTCCGTACGTGTCCTGCCGGCCCGCGGTTTCCTCGTCACGCACGACGAGTTCGGGCGCTGGGCGGACGGCCGCGGTACGAAGCACCTGCGCCAGGAGGACTTCTACCGCTGGGTCCGCCAGACGCACGACCTGCTGATGGAGGGCGACCAGCCGGCCGGCGGGCGCTGGAACCTGGACCACGACAACCGGCAGCCCCCGCCGCGCGGCGCCACCGACCTCGGCGTCCCGGCCCCGTACCACCCCCGCGAGAGCGAGATCGACGACGAGGTGCGGGCCGATCTCGACCGCTGGGCGCGCGACGGGGACGTCGAGTTCGTCGGCGAGGACGGGCCGCGCGGGTTCCCCGCCACCCGCCGGGAGGCACTGGCCGCCCTCCACCGCTTCGTCGAGCACCGGCTGCCGACCTTCGGCGCGTACGAGGACGCGGTGCTCACCGGCGACGCGACGATGAGCCACAGCCTGCTCTCCTCCTCGCTCAACCTCGGCCTGCTCGACCCCGCCGAATGCGCCGAGCGGGCGGAGGCGGCCTGGCGGGCGGGAGACGTGCCGCTCAACAGCGCCGAGGGGTTCGTCCGGCAGATCACGGGCTGGCGCGAGTACGTCTGGCACGTCTACTGGCGCTTCGGTACGCGCTACCGCGAGAGCAACGCCCTGGGCCATCGCGAGCCGCTGCCCGACTGGTTCACGGACCTGTCCCCGGAGGCGACCGACGCGAACTGCCTCTCCCACGTCCTCGCGCAGGTCAGGGACACCGGCTGGACGCACCACATCCCCCGGCTGATGGTCCTCGGCAGTCTCGCCCTGCAACGGGGGTGGGAGCCCGGGGCCGTCACCGACTGGTTCCACCGCAGCTTCGTCGACGGCTATGACTGGGTGATGGTCCCGAACGTGGTCGGCATGTCCCAGTACGCGGACGGCGGCCGTATGACCACCAAGCCGTACACGTCCGGGGGCGCGTACATCAACCGCATGAGCGACTTCTGCGGCCCCTGCCGCTACAAGCCGACCGTGCGGGTGGGCGAGGACGCGTGCCCCTTCACCGCCGGGTACTGGAACCTCCTGCACCGCCACCGCACCCGGTTCGAGCACAACCCGCGGATGACGCAGGCTGTACGGGGGCTCGACCGCCTCACCGATCTCGAAGAGCTGCTGGAGCAGGAGCGCGACCGCAGGGACTGAGGACCGGGCCCCGGCCCCGGCCCCGGCCCCGGCCCCGGCCCCGGCCCCTGTCCCGTCCCCTGTCCCGGTTTCTGCCCCGGAGAGGAACAGCACGTGGAGCCCGAACAACCACCGCTCTTCGAGTGGTCGGACACCGCACCGGAACCCGAGCGGCCCACGCGTACCGGCGGGGCCGAGAGCCCGGGCGGGACCGCGGGCGGGCTGTACGCGTTCCGGGACAGCCCCCAGGCCCGCCGGATGCTCGACGTCCGGGAGGTGTACGCCGAGCCGGCGGCCCTCGACTCCCCGCGCGGCCAGCAGATCATGGCCCGGCTGCCGGGCGTACGGGTGACCGAGGTCGACGGCCACTGGCGCATCCCCTCCCTGCACGGCAACGACGGCAACATCGCCCGCTGGGTCCGCATCAAGACCGACACGCTCGTCCTCGGCGTCAAGCACGGCCTCAGCACGCGCCCCAACGGCAGGTCGGCCGACTGGATCGCCCCCGGCCCCTCCAACGGCTGCGCGATGGCCTGCGCGTACTGCTACGTCCCCCGCCGCAAGGGATTCGCCAACCCCATCACGCTGTTCACGAACATCGAGGCGATCGTGGCCCACGTGCAGCGGCACGTCCGGGCCCAAGGCCCCAAACCGGAGCCCAACCAGTGCGACCCCAAGGCCTGGGTCTACGACATCGGGGAGAACGGTGACTGCTCCGTCGACGCCCTGGTCTGCGACAACACCGCGGACCTCGTCGCCGCGTTCCGCCGCCTGCCGACGGCCAAGGCATCCTTCGCGACCAAGTTCGTCAACCCCGACCTGCTCGCGCTCGACCCGCAGGGCCGCACCCGGGTGCGCTTCTCGGTCATGCCGACCGACGACGCCCGGCTCCTCGACATCCGTACGAGCCCGGTCCCCGAGCGGATCGCGGCGGCGGCCGACTTCCTCGACGCCGGGTACGAGGTCCACTTCAACCTCTCGCCCGTGGTGCTGCGCCCGGGGTGGGAGCGGGACTGGGCCGACCTGCTCCGCCACCTCGACGACGTCCTGCCCGCCCGGGTGAAGGAGCAGGCGGCGGCCGAGGTCATCATGCTGACCCACAACCAGGCGCTCCACGAGGTCAACCTCGGCTGGCACCCCCGCGCCGAGGACCTGCTGTGGCAGCCGGAGATCCAGGAGACCAAGCGATCCCAGAACGGGGCGCTCAATGTCCGCTACGCCCTGGAGACCAAGCAGCGGGCCCTCGCGCGACTGCGGGAACTGCTGACGGCACACACGCCGTGGCTGCGGATCCGGTACGCCTTCTGAGACGGGTACGCCCTCCGAGTCGGGCGCGCCTTTTGAGACGGGTGGGAAGGGGAACCTCGTTCCGTGCGGGTCGCGGTCCCGCAGGGCGCGGGTGCACGGAGGAGCAGCGCGATGCGGTTCCGGACGAGTGATCTCACGGGCCCCGGCTACGGCCGGCGCCGCCACGGCAGTGGCTTCCGCTACCTCGACACCACGGGCAGGGCCCTGCCCGGCGGCCCGGAGACGCGGCGCGTGCGCGACCTCGTCATCCCGCCTGCCTGGCAGGACGTATGGATCTCCCCGTACCCGAACGGCCACATCCAGGCGGTCGGCACGGACGAGGCCGGCCGCCGCCAGTACCTCTACCACCCCCTCTTCCGTGCGAGACAGGAAGCCGCCAAGCACACCCGCATCCTGGAGGTGGGCGCCGCCCTGCCCGAGGTGAGACGGCAGGTCGGCAAGAGTCTCGAAGGCTCGGGCCTGAGCCGGGAAAGAGTGCTCTCGCTCGGTGTCCGTCTGCTCGACCTCGGCTTCTTCCGTGTCGGCGACGACCGGTACGCGAAGACGAACGAGTCGTACGGCCTGACGACCGTCCGGCGCCACCAGGTCACCTGCAGCAAGGGCGCGGTCGGCTTCGACTACGCGGCCAAGAGCGGGCGCCGTTACTGCCGCGAGATCGTCGACGAACAGGTCTACAGCGGCGTACGGGCCCTGCTGCGCCGCCGCGACGACGACGAGCACCTCTTCGCGTACTACGAGTCGCGCCGCTGGCACACCATCGACGCGACCGACCTGAACGGGCATCTGCGGGACCTCGCGGGTCTGGACATCAGCAGCAAGGACTTCCGTACCTGGCACGCCACGGTGCTCGCCGCCGTCGCGCTCGGGGTGTCGGCCGAGGTGGCGGACACCTCGCCGACCGCCCGGAAGCGGGCCGCCGCGCGGGCGGTCCGCGAGGTCGCCGGCTATCTCGGCAACACCCCGTCCGTGTGCCGGGCCTCCTACATCAACCCGCGCCTGTTCGAACTCTTCGACGAGGGGAGGACGATCGCCCCCGCCCTCGCGTCCCTGGGCTCCGCCCCGGTGGCGGGCGCACTCGCCACACAGCCGGTGGAGGAGGCGGTGCTGCGGCTGCTGAGCTCTTAGCCGCGGCTGCTGAGCCGTTGGCCGCGGCTCGTCGGCCGCAACCGGTGGGATGCCGCCCGAAGTGCGCGGGGCCAGGAAGGGCCGGACAGTGGGAAGGGCCGTCCAGCACGGGGAACCGAGGCCGAGGGAGCGTACGGATCGTGGCGAAGGACAAGGACAAGAAGCTCAGCAAGGGTGACAAGGTCTCCTGGAGCAGTCATGGACAGACCGTCCCCGGCAAGGTGAAGAAGAAGATCACGGGCCGCGCCGAGGTGGCGGGCCGTACCGTCGACGCCTCGAAGGACGAGCCGCAGTACGAGGTCGAGAGCGACAAGTCCGGCCGCAACGCCGTCCACAAGCCCGGCTCGCTGCGCAAGAAGAGCAGCGGTTCATGAGTGGCGGAAGCGGAAAGACCGACACGGACCGCGCGGACACCGTCAAGGAGTTCGGCGAGGCCGTCAACATGACGCCCAGTGCCCTCAAGAAGTGGCTGGACACCGACGACTCCAAGAGCGTGGGCCAGTCGGAGGGCGACGGCGAGAGCGTGGGGCACGCGTCCGGACGCCGTATCGTCCGCCTGCTGGAGAAGAAGAAGGCCGACCTGACCGAGGCCGACGTCGCCCACATGCGCAAGGTCGTCGGCTATGTGCACCGCCACCTCAAGCAGCGCCCCAAGGGCGACGTCACGGACACGCGGTGGCGGTACTCGCTGATGAACTGGGGTCACGACCCGAAGTCGTGAGCGGGGCACCGGCGCGGTCGTCCGCCCGGTGGAACGCGAAACCCGGGCCGGTCCAGACGGACCGGCCCGGGCAGCTGCCCCTGGTGAGCTACAGGGCTCAGACCAGGTCGAAGCGGTCCGCGTTCGAGACCTTGACCCAGGCCTCGACGAAGTCCTTCACGAACTTCTCCTTCGCGTCGTCGCTCGCGTAGACCTCGGCGAGCGCACGCAGCTCGGAGTTCGAGCCGAAGACCAGGTCGGCACGGGTGCCGGTCCACTTGACCTCGCCGGTGGACGCGTCGCGGCCCTCGAACGCGGTCTGGTCGGACGAGGTGGAGCTCCACGTCGTACCGAGGTCCAGGAGGTTGACGAAGAAGTCGTTCGTCAGGGTCCCCGGCTTGTCGGTGAAGACGCCGTGCGCGGACTGGCCGTGGTTGGCGCCCAGGACACGCAGACCGCCGACGAGGACGGTCATCTCGGGAGCGCTCAGCTTGAGCAGGTTCGCCTTGTCGAGCAGCAGGAACTCGGCCGGCAGGCGGTTGCCCTTGCCGAGGTAGTTGCGGAACCCGTCCGCGGTCGGCTCCAGCGCGGCGAACGACTCCACGTCCGTCTGCTCCTGCGAGGCGTCGGTGCGGCCCGGGGTGAAGGGCACCTCGATGTCGACGCCGCCGTCCTTCGCGGCCTTCTCGACGCCCGCCGCACCGGCGAGGACGATCAGGTCGGCGAGGGAGATCTGCTTGCCGCCGCTCTGCGCGGAGTTGAAGGACGACTGGACGCCTTCGAGGGTCCGCAGGACCGAGGCGAGCTGGTCGGGGTTGTTGACCTCCCAGCCGCTCTGCGGCTGGAGGCGGATGCGGGCGCCGTTGGCACCGCCGCGCTTGTCGCTGCCACGGAAGGTCGAGGCCGAGGCCCACGCCGTGGACACCAGCTCGGAGACCGTGAGGCCCGAGGCGAGGATCTGGCTCTTCAGCTCGGCGATGTCCGCCGCGTCGACCAGCTCGTGCGTGACCGCCGGGACCGGGTCCTGCCACAGCAGGGTCTCCTCCGGGACCTCCGGGCCGAGGTAGAGGGACTTCGGGCCCAGGTCACGGTGGGTGAGCTTGTACCAGGCACGGGCGAAGGCGTCCGCGAACTGGTCGGGGTTCTCGTAGAAGCGGCGCGAGATCTGCTCGTACGCCGGGTCGAAGCGCAGCGCCAGGTCGGCGGTCAGCATCTTCGGGGCGTGGCTCTTCGACGGGTCGTGCGCGTCCGGGATCGTCCCGGCGCCCGCGCCGTCCTTCGCGACCCACTGGTTCGCACCGGCGGGGCTCTGCGTCAGCTCCCACTCGTACTCGAACAGGTTCTTGAAGAAGCCGTTGCTCCACTGGGTCGGCGTGCTCGTCCAGGTGACCTCAAGGCCACTGGTGATGGTGTCGCCGCCCTTGCCGGTGCCGTACGTGCTCTTCCAGCCGAGGCCCTGCTCCTCGAACGAGGCGGCCTCGGGGTCGTCCCCGACGCTCTCCGAGGGGCCCGCGCCGTGGGTCTTGCCGAAGGTGTGACCGCCCGCGATCAGGGCGACCGTCTCCTCGTCGTTCATCGCCATCCGGCGGAACGTCTCACGGATGTCGCGGGCCGAGGCCAGCGGGTCCGGGTTGCCGTTCGGGCCCTCGGGGTTGACGTAGATGAGGCCCATCTGGACGGCGCCGAGCGGGTTCTCCAGCTCACGGTCGCCCGTGTAGCGCTCGTCGGCGAGCCAGGTGGTCTCGGGACCCCAGTAGACGTCCTCGTCGGGCTCCCACACGTCGGCGCGGCCACCGGCGAAGCCGAAGGTCTCGAAGCCCATCGTCTCCAGGGCGACGTTGCCGGTGAGGATCATGAGGTCGGCCCAGGACAGGCTCTGGCCGTACTTCTTCTTCACGGGCCACAGCAGACGGCGGGCCTTGTCGAGGTTGACGTTGTCCGGCCAGCTGTTCAGCGGCGCGAAACGCTGCTGACCGGCGCCGCCGCCACCGCGGCCGTCGCTGATGCGGTACGTGCCGGCGCTGTGCCAGGCCATACGGATCATGAGCGGGCCGTAGTTGCCGAAGTCCGCGGGCCACCAGTCCTGCGAGGTGGTCAGGATCTCGGCGATGTCACGTTTGACCGCGGGGAGGTCGAGGCCCTGGAACGCCTCGGCGTAGTCGAACTCCTCACCGAGGGGGTTCGACACGGCCGGGTTCTTGGCAAGGATCTTCAGGTTGAGGCGCTCGGGCCACCACTGACGGTTGTCTCCGCCCTGGGTCGGGTGCGGGGCGCGACCGTGCGCGACCGGGCAGCCGCCGGTCTCCTCGGGCTTCGGGTCCGTGACGATCGCGTCATGGTTCTCGGTCATGGGAAATCCTTCCGAACAACGGGGTGGATCACGTGCTCAACGGGGTGGATCACTTGCTCAGGAACTGAGGCTGGTGGGGCTGGGGGACTCGGTGGACTCGGTGGCGCAGGCGGGGCACAGGCCCCAGTAGATGACCTCGGCCTCGTCGACCGAGAAGCCGTGGTCCTGGGACGCGGTGAGGCAGGGGGCGTGCCCGGTGGCGCAGTCGACGTCGGCCACGACGCCGCACGACCGGCACACGAGGTGATGGTGGTTGTCCCCGACACGTCCCTCGAAGAGGGCCGGGCTGCCGGGGGGCTCGATGCGACGGACGAGCTTCACCGTGGTCAGCGCGTGAAGTGCCTCGTACACGGCTTGCAGCGAGATGTGGCCCACACGGGCTCGTACCTCGGTGGCGATGGCCTCCACACCGAGATGATCACCCGCCCGGACGGTTTCGAGCAGCGCGACACGGGCCGCCGTCACCCGCAGGCCGGCGCCGCGCAGCTCTTCGGCGGTCGTCGGTGTGCCGGATGCGGTCATGGACCCAACCTACTGACATAAACACGAACAGTTCAAGTAAACGAACGGTACAGGTTTAGGTGGGTGGGCTTGGGGTGTCGTTCATCTGCCGGTCGGGGTGTCGGTGCAGGTCAGCGGAGGCCTTGTCCTGCAAGGGGTGTGCCCCGTGGGAGGCGGCGGTGATGCGGGTGCGGGTCCGGTGAGGGCCGGTCGCGCAGTTCCCCGCGCCCCTGACGGGCCGCTCCGACTTCTCCTGCGAGGAGGAGCCGGCCGGGTTGGCGCCGCGAGGCCGCTGACGGTCTCCGCGCGGGTTTCGCAGCGTACGGCGGTCGGCTGCGGACCGTGTCGCATTCGGCCGAACGGGTGACCATGCGCAACAATGGGCCGACAGTGACCCGTGCAGGCAATCAGCACGATTCCGGGCACTGATCAGGACAGCATCCAAGGCACGACAAGGCGGGGGGAGCCGGTGAACAGCCACGACGTCACCGATGAACAGTGGGAAGGGCTCGCCCAGGTAGTTCCTCTGCGCGGGCGCGATGCCTGGCCGTCGGCGGTGGGCCATCGGGCGCTGCCGGACGCGGAGACCGAGACGCGGCGCCGCTTCGTGGTGCTGCGCATCAACATCTTCGCGGACGCCCGCGAGGTCGCCGAGACCCTGATGGCCGGAATTCCGGTTCTCCTGGATCTCACCAGCGCCGAGACGGATGTCGCCAAGCGTGTACTCGACTTCAGTACGGGTGTGGTCTTCGGGCTGGCGAGCGGGATGCACCGGGTCGACAAGAACGTCTTCCTGCTGACACCGCCGGGCACCGAGGTGGCGGGGCTGATGCAGGGGGCCGGGATACCCGGCGTGTGACGCCGCGGCGGGGTCTTCCCGGCAACCGCAGCGGCCCGGTACCCCGATCGTAGGAAGGTCCGCGGACGAAACGGTTCCGCCTGCGGGCGGAGTCCTACGGTCCGGATATGACCGTGCCTCCCCGCGTCCCCCGCCAAGGCGAAAAGACTGCGCAGTTCCCCGCGCCCCTGGGCGGGCGGGGGCGCGGGGACGCCGACATCTCCGGTCCCGACCGGCCGTGCGTCACCGAGTTGCGGTTGTCCGCGTTCGGCGCGCACCGCGGGGCCGCGTTCCCGCTGGGGTCTCTCAGCCTGTTGTGCGGGCCCAGCGGGAGTGGCAAGTCCAGTGCCCTGAGGGCGTACGAGGCGCTGGCCCGGCTCGGTGGCGGTGCCGAACTCGGTGAGGTGTTCCCGGCACCGCGCGACTGCGTGCCCGAGCGGGCCCGCCCCGACGCCCAGCGGCGCCGCGGATTCCGTATCGGCTGCACGGCGGACGGCCCCGAGGGCCCCGTGCGACTCGATGTGGCCGTACAGGCCGAGCCGCATCTTCGTATCGTGGGCGAGCGGTTGACCGCCGGCGGACGCACCCTGCTGCAGACGGCCCTGCGGGATCCGGCCCGCCGGGCGGTGCAGGCGGCCTGGCACACCGCGGGCTCGTCCCTCGTGACGAGGGCGCCGCTTCCCGACGACCGGCTCGGCACCGCGCTGCTGCCGCTGCGGGTCGCGGGCCGGACGGACGGCCAGCGCCAAGTCCTCGCAGCAGCCCAGCAGATGGTGGTCGCGCTGCGGTCGGTCTTCGTGTGCGACCCGCTGCCCCGCTCCATGCGCACCGACGTACCGCTCGGCGCGGGACGGCTGCTGCGCGGCTGCGACAACCTCGCCGAAGTGCTGTGGCGTACGCGTGCCGAGTGCGGCCGGCGGCACGGGCTGCTGGTCGACGCGGTGCGGGCGGGATGCGCGGGCCCGGTGTACGACGTACTGGCGGAGCCCGGGGCCGAGGGGGCGGGCGCGGGCGGCACGGTCCGGGCGCTGCTCGACCGGGGTGCCGGACTGCGGACACCGCTCGCCCGCCTGGGGGACGGGGAACTGCGCTACCTCGCGCTGGCCCTGGTGCTGCTCACCGGGCCCGGTGTCCTGGAGGTCGACCTGGCCGGGGAGGTGCCCGCGGCACTGCAGACGCTCACCGTCCTCGTCGACGGCTTCGACCGTGATCTGGACGCCCGGCAACGGGAAGGGCTCCTGCGGCTGGCGGCCCGGATGTGCGAACGAGGACACATCCGGCTGGTGGGCGCCGTGAGCGACGCGTCCTGGGCGGCGGGGCTGGACGGGGTGACGGTGGTAGACCTTGAACCGTGACCGAACTTGATGTGGCGACCCTGCAGCGCCGACTCGTCGCGTTCGCCGCGGCGCGGAACTGGGAGCCCTACCACACGCCCAAGAACCTCGTCGCCGCGCTCAGCGTGGAGGCGTCCGAACTCGTCGAGATCTTCCAGTGGTTGACGCCCGAGGAGTCGGCCCGGGTGATGGACGACCCGAAGAGAGCGCCGCGCGTACGGGACGAAGTCGCGGACGTGCTCGCGTACTTGCTCCAGTTGTGCGACGTCCTCGGGGTGGACGTGCTCGCGGCGCTGGACGCGAAGATCGACCGGAACGAGGGGAGGTTCCCGGTGGCGGAGTGACACACGCCGCCCGCCCGGCGCGCCGCGCCCTGCCGACTGCGACCAACTGTCGCCAACTGCGCCAACTCCCTTGCTGTGCAAGGAAAAACGAACCAACAATTCCGATTGTCACTCTCCGGAGTTGTTGATCTGCCTCAATTCGATTCCGTGTCCGCAGATTTCAGACTTCCTCTGGCTTTTCGTCCCGAGTCAGCTCACTCTGGGTAGTGGCAGGCGGAGTTCGGGCAGGCGTGTGCAGAGCACGTCGGGACAGACGGGGACAGCGGATGGAAGCGGTGCGGCTCATCGGTGCGAGCAGGTGTGCCCTGATGAAGAGCGGCGACGCCTCCGAGACCATGGCCGAGGCCTGGCAGGCCCAGGCCCTCGCCCAGGCGATAGGCAGCCGGCTGGCCGTGTCCGGGCCTCCCGAACTGCGGGGCGAGGCGCTGGGGCTGACGGAGCTGGCCGGTCGGGGATGCGGGGTCCTGGGCGCTCCGGCGCTCGATGTCAGCAGGTTACGGGCGGCGCAGCTGACCGAGCTGGGTGATGCGCGAGGGGCGCTTCTCGAACTCGGGGGGTTGCTGGGGGAGGTGGGGATCGCGCTGGTGGGGATAGCCTGCGCGGCTGCGGACGAGGGGACGTACTGGCAGTGCATGGAGGCGATCGACGCGGCGGACGAGTCGCGGGACCGGGTCCTCGAAATGCTGCGAAGACTCGCGGTGCGGGACCAGGGGGCGGCGGCGGGGCAGTGAGGGATACGTTTCCTCGCCCCCGCCGCCCCTACCCTTCCCGTCACTGACTCGGGGGCCAGCCCCCGAACCCCCGGTCCTCAAACGCCGGACGGGCTGGAAAACC
>NZ_JBHWZP010000213.1:0-16413 GCF_042728395.1 Streptomyces sp. NPDC060205 | reverse complement strand
GCGGGGCTGCGCCCCTGCTTTTCGCCCTTCAGGGGCGCGGGGAACTGCGCGGCCGGCTACTCCCGGCCCGCCGACGCGAACGTCATGTCGGCGTAACGCGTGCCCGCGACCCGCTCGGCGATGGCGTCCAGGACGCCGAGATCCGCGTCGGTCAGAGCGATCCGCGTAGCCGCCGTGTTCTCCTCCACCCGCGTACGCCGACGCGTACCGGGAATCGGCACGACCGGCAGCCCGTGCACCTCAGCCCGCCGGTGCACCCACGCCAGCGCGATCTGCCCCACGGACGCCCCGTGCCCCTCGGCGACCGTCCGGATCGAGTCGAGCAGGGCCGCGTTCTTCGCCGCGTTGTCCCCGTTGAAACGGGGCTGCTGCCGGCGGACGTCGTCCGCGGTCAGCTCCTTGTCGGCGTCCGTGAAGGAGCCGGTGAGGAAGCCGCGCCCGAGCGGGGAGTACGGGACCAGGGTCACGCCCAGCTCACGGGCCGCCGGAACGACCCCCGCCTCGATGTCCCGGCTGAACAGCGACCACTCCGACTGCACGGCCGCGATCGGGTGCACCGCGTGCGCGGCCCGCAGTTCCCCGCCCGTCACCTCGCTCAGACCGAGCTGCTTGACCTTCCCCTCGCGGACCAGCTCGGCCATCACGCCGACGGTCTCCTCGATGGGGACGTTCACATCACGGCGGTGCATGTAGTAGAGGTCGATCACGTCGACGTCCAGCCGCTTCAGGCTCGCCTCGATCGCCTGCCGGATGTACGGGCCGTCGTTGCGGATGATCCGCCGCGTCGGCTCGTCCGGCGGGATCGTCATGGCGAACTTCGTCGCGATGACCACCTCGTCGCGGTGCGCCGCGAAGAACGGCGCCAGGAACCGCTCGTTCTCCCCCCGCCCGTAGACGTCGGCCGTGTCGTAGTGGGTGACGCCCAGCTCCAGCGCGCGCTCCAGCGTGGCCCGGGCCTCCTCGGCGTCCGTCGGACCGTACGCGAAGCTCATGCCCATGCAGCCGAGTCCCTGCACGCCGACCTCGGGGCCGCCCGTGCCGAGCGGTGCCTTCGCGATCCTGCTGTCCGTCATCGGGACCTCTCCGACGCCAGGGCCTGCCCGGCGTCCGCATAGAAATTGATCTTCCGGTCGAGCACGGCGAGGGTGTCCTGCAGCTCGGCGATCCGGGCCCGCACGTCCCGCCGCGTCGCTTCCAGCAGCTCGAAGCGGTCCGCGTACGTGTCGTCGCCCGCGCGCACCATCTCCGCGTACCGCACCATGTCGGCGACCGGCATCCCGGTCAGCCGCAGCTTGCCGACGAGGTCGAGCCAGTCGAGGTCGCGGTTGCTGTAGCGGCGCTGGCCCGTGTGCGAACGGTCGATGTGCGGCATCAGCCCGATCCGCTCGTACCAGCGGAGCGTGTGCGCCGTCAGGCCGGTGAACGCGACGACCTCGCTGATCGTGTACTGGTCCCGGCCGTCGGGGCGCCTCGCCGTCTGCGGCGGGGCTACGCAGACGTCGGTCCCGGGCTCCGTGGTCTCCATCACCGTCATGACCTCCACGCTAAAACCTTGGAGTGCACTCCAAGCAAGCGGAAACGGATGAAATTCCAAGGACACGGGGGCGCCGCGCTGGCTAGCGTGCCGATCATGAGCCTTGTACGCCGTGCCGTGCCCGAGGACGCCGAGGAATTGCTCCGACTGCGTCAGGTGTTGATCGACTCGATGTCCGGGGCGGACACGTCCACCGGCTGGCACGCGGAGTCCCTGACCACCGTACGGGGTCGGCTGGCCGATCCCGACGGGGGTTTCGCGGCCTTCGTCGTCGACCATCCCGAGCGGGCGGGGGCACTGGCCGCGCTGGTGGTGGGGACCCTGGAGTACCGGATCGGGCGGCCCGGGAACCCGCACGGGCGGATCGGTTACGTGTTCAGCGTCGCGACGGATCCCGGTGCGCGGCGCCGGGGGTACGCGCGGGCCTGTATGGAGGAGCTGGTGGTGTGGTTCCGGCAGCGGGGGGTCGGGCAGATCGATCTGACCGCGTCACCGGAGGCTGCGCCGCTGTACGAGTCGATGGGGTTCGTTGCCAGCGCGGACCCTTTGATGCGGCTTCGGTTCTGAGCTGCGGGTCCGGTGGGGGCTGGTCGCGCAGTTCCCCGCGCCCCTGACGGGGCCCCTGCACGGGGCCCGTAGGCTCTGGGCATGTCTATGGAGAGCCTCGCGCTGATCGAGAAGTGGCCCGTCCCCACCGCCGCCGCGGCCGTCGTGCGGGCGGACGGCACCCTGCTCGGGGCCCACGGCCCCACCGCGCAGCCCTTCGCGCTGGCCTCCGTCACCAAACCCCTCGCCGCCTACGCCGTGCTCGTCGCGTACGAGGAAGGGGCCGTCGAGCTGGACGAGCCGGCCGGGCCCGAGGGGGCCACCGTGCGGCATCTGCTCGCGCACACGAGCGGGCTCGCCTTCGACGAGCACCGGGTGACGGCTGCGCCCGGACAGCGGCGGCTGTACTCCAACGCCGGGTTCGAGCAGCTGGGCGACCACCTCGCGAAGGCGACGGAGATTCCCTTCGGCGAGTACGTGAAGCAGGCGGTGCTCGAACCGCTCGGGATGACGTCGACGACCCTCGACGGCTCCCCCGCGAAGGACGGCGTCTCGACCGTCGACGACCTGGTGCGGTTCGCCGCCGAGGTGCAGGCGCCACGGCTGCTCGACCCGCGGACGGTCGCCGAGGCGATGACCGTGCAGTACCCGGGGACGAAGGGCGTCCTGCCGGGCTACGGCCACCAGAACCCCAACGACTGGGGCCTCGGCTTCGAGATCCGCGACTCCAAGTCGCCCCACTGGACGGGCGGTTCGTCCTCACCCCGCACCTTCGGCCACTTCGGTCAGTCCGGCACGTTCCTGTGGATCGACCCGGACGCGGGCATGGCGTGCGTGGCCCTGACGGACCGCGCCTTCGGCACCTGGGCGACGGAGGTCTGGCCCGCGTTCACGGACGCGGTGCTGGCCGAACGCTGAGACCGCGCCCCGCAGGAGCACCTTCAGGGGCGCGGGGAACTGCGCGACCGGCCCCCACCGAACCCGCAGCCGGCGAACGAACCCGTCCGCAGGGCTAACTCATCTCCCACAGCAGCAGCTCCGCCGTCCCGCGCGCCACCGCCTCCAGGTCCTTCGCGTCCGCGATACGGGCCGCGTCCCCGGGGCGCAGGACCTCCCCGTCCAGCAGCACTTCTCCGCGTACGACATGCGCGTACAGGAAGGGTGCGTCCGGGACGGCGGTCCGCTCGTCCGGGGCGAGGCGGCGTACGTGGAGCATCGCCCCCGCCTCCGGGAGGGCGTACGGCGTGGAGTCCGCGATGCCGTGGACGATCTCGTACGCGGGGTCGCCGCCCGGCTCCAGGGGAGCCAGCCACATCTGGACGAAGCGAAGGGGCACCTCGCCGTCGTTGCGTTCGACGTGGCGGACCCCGCCCGCCGAGCTGAGGCGCTGGACGTCCCCGGGGCGTACGAACGACTCGTGGCCCGTGGAGTCCCGGTGGGTCAGCTCGCCCTCGACGACCCACGTGACGATCTCGGTGTGGCTGTGCGGGTGCTCGTCGAAACCGGCGCCGGGCGCGAGGCGTTCCTCGTTGCAGGCGATGACCGCGCCGAAGCGGAGGTTGTCCGGGTCGTAGTGCGGGCCGAAGGAGAAGGCGTGCAGGGACTCGATCCCGGCCGCCGGGTCGCCTCCGCGGTAGCGCTCGTCGGCGCGCCGTACGTCCATCACGCGACCCACGGTAGACCCGCCGGGCGTGCCACCTGCGACCCTCCGCCGCATCCGGCCGTCCGGATAAGGCAGTCTTGTTCCGTGCCCGAACCCGAATCCAGCAACACCGAACGCGCCGCGCGCGCCGCCCACGCGCACACCGCGACCCTGAAGCGGCTGGAGAAGTCGTCCGGCAGTCTCGCCGCCCAGGCCATCGCACGCATGGACGAGACGCTGTCCTGGTACCGGGCGATGCCCCCGGAGAACCGGTCGTGGATCGGCCTCGTCGCACAGGCCGGTATCGCCGCGTTCACCGAGTGGTTCCGGCATCCGGACGCTCCCCAGGCGATCTCGACGGACGTCTTCGGCACCGCGCCGCGCGAGCTGACCAGGGCGATCACCCTGCGCCAGACCGTGGAGATGGTGCGGACGACGATCGAGGTGATGGAGTCCGCGATCGACGAGGTCGCGGCTCCGGGCGACGAGAACGTGCTCCGTGAGGCGCTGCTCGTGTACGCGCGGGAGATCGCCTTCGCCACCGCCCAGGTGTACGCGCAGGCCGCCGAGGCACGCGGTGCCTGGGACGCCCGCCTTGAGTCGCTGGTCGTGAACGCGGTCCTGTCCGGGGAGGCCGACGAGGGAGCGGTGTCCCGTGCCGCGGCCCTCGGCTGGAACTCGCCCGAGCATGTGTGCGTGGTGCTGGGCACGGCACCCGACGGCGACAGCGAGCTGACCGTCGAGGCCATCCGGCGGGCCGCCCGGCACGCCAAGCTCCAGGTGCTCACCGGCGTCCTCGGTGACCGGCTGGTCGTCATCGCGGGCGGCAGCGACAATCCGCTGGCCGTCGCGAAATCACTGATCGGGCCGTACGCCGCCGGGGCCGTGGTGGCCGGTCCCGTGGTCCCCGACCTGCTGGCCGCGACCCGGTCCGCGCAGGCCGCGGCAGCCGGGCTGAAGGCGTGTTTCGCCTGGCAGGACGCCCCCCGGCCGGTGCTGGCGGACGATCTCCTGCCGGAGCGCTCGATCGCCGGTGACCCGGCGGCGCGCGACCAGCTGGTGGAGGAGATCTACAGACCGCTTGAGGAGGCCGGGTCGGCGCTCCTGGAGACGCTGAGCGTGTATCTCGAACAGGCGAGCAGTCTCGAAGGCGCGGCCCGGATGCTCTTCGTGCACCCCAACACCGTGCGCTACCGGCTTCGACGTGTGACTGACGTCACCGGCTGGTCGCCGTCCGATGTACGTTCGGCGTTCACGCTGCGGATCGCGCTGATCCTGGGGCGTCTGGCCGATGGAGATCCCCAACTCTAGGCTTTTGTCGGGGACCTACAATTCCCCCTCCTGTTCTTCGTCCCTGTCCCCACGGGCGGCCGTGCCCGTTCACAAGAGAGAGTGTGAGAGTGCTCGTACTCGTCGCTCCCGGCCAGGGCGCCCAGACGCCCGGCTTCCTGACTCCTTGGCTCGACCTCCCCGGCGCCGCCGACCGCGTCGCCGCGTGGTCGGACGCCATCGGGCTCGACCTTGCCCACTTCGGAACGCAGGCCGACGCGGATGCGATCCGGGACACCGCCGTCGCCCAGCCGCTGCTGGTCGCCGCGGGCCTCCTGTCCGCCTCGGCACTCGGTGCCACGGCACCCGGTGCCGTCGCGGGGCACAGCGTCGGCGAGATCACGGCCGCCGTCCTCGCGGGTGTCCTGGACGAAACGGCCGCACTGAAGCTCGTGCGCAAGCGGGGTCTGGCGATGGCCGAGGCCGCCGCCGTCACCCGGACCGGTATGTCGGCGCTGCTCGGCGGCGACCCCGAAGTGACGATCCCGCACCTGGAGAAGCTGGGCCTGACCCCGGCGAACGTGAACGGCGCGGGCCAGATCGTGGCCGCCGGCACGCTGGAGGAGCTGGCCGCCCTGGAGGCGGACAAGCCCGAGGGCGTACGCCGGGTGGTGGCCCTGAAGGTCGCGGGCGCCTTCCACACCCGCCACATGGCCCCGGCGGTCGACGTCCTCGCCGAGGCCGCGACGGAGCTGTCGCCGGCCGACCCGAAGGTCACGTACGTCTCGAACAAGGACGGCCTGGCCGTCTCCACGGGGGCCGAGGTCGTCTCCCGGCTGGTCGGTCAGGTCGCCAACCCGGTCCGCTGGGACCTGTGCATGGAGACCTTCAAGGAACTCGGCGTGACCGCGCTGGTCGAGGTGTGCCCCGGTGGCACCCTGACCGGTCTCGCCAAGCGCGCGCTGCCCGGCGTGAAGACGCTGGCGCTGAAGACACCCGACGACCTCGAAGCGGCTCGCGAGCTCATCGCCGAGCACGCCTCGGCCTGAGCGCGTAAGGAGCCCACTGAGCATGTCGAAGATCAAGGCCCGCAAGGGCGCCCCGTTCGCGCGGATCCTCGGTGTGGGCGGCTACCGCCCGGTTCGTGTCGTCCCGAACGAGGTCATCCTCGAACGCATCGACTCGTCCGACGAATGGATCCGTTCGCGCTCCGGCATCGAGACCCGGCACTGGGCGGGCCCCGATGAGACCGTCGCCGCGATGTCGATCGAGGCGTCCGGCAAGGCCATCGCCGACGCCGGGATCAGCGCCGAGCAGATCGGTGCCGTCGTCGTCTCGACCGTCTCCCACTTCAGCCAGACCCCGGCCGTCGCCACCGAGATCGCCGACAAGCTCGGCACGGCGAAGGCCGCGGCCTTCGACATCTCGGCGGGCTGCGCCGGCTTCGGCTACGGACTGACGCTCGCCAAGGGCATGATCGTGGACGGCTCCGCGGAGTACGTGCTGGTCATCGGCGTCGAGCGGCTGTCCGACCTGACCGATCTGGAGGACCGCGCGACGGCCTTCCTGTTCGGTGACGGCGCGGGCGCGGTCGTCGTGGGCCCCTCCGAGGAGCCGCACATCGGCCCCACGGTCTGGGGTTCCGAGGGCGACAAGTCCCACACGATCAAGCAGACCGTGCCCTGGGACCGTTTCCGGATCGGCGACGTGTCCCAGCTGCCCCTGGACTCCAAGGGCGAGGTCAAGTTCCCCGCGATCACGCAGGAAGGCCAGGCGGTGTTCCGCTGGGCCGTGTTCGAGATGGCCAAGGTCGCCAAGGAGGCGCTGGAGGCCGCCGGACTCACTGCGGACGACTTGGACGTCTTCATTCCCCACCAGGCCAACGAGCGGATCATCGACTCGATGGTGAAGACTCTCAAGCTGCCGGAACACGTCACGGTCGCGCGTGACGTGCGCACCACCGGTAACACCTCGGCCGCCTCGATCCCGCTCGCTATGGAGCGGCTCCTGGCGACCGGCGAGGCGAAGAGCGGCGACACCGCGCTCGTCATCGGCTTCGGGGCGGGTCTCGTGTACGCCGCGACGGTCGTTACCCTCCCCTAGGCACACCGTCCGGAACTTTCCGGGCGGCAGTACCGCCACACCCTCTGGATACACAAGAAGGAGCGCCTGACATGGCCGCCACTCAGGAAGAGATCGTCGCCGGTCTCGCCGACATCGTGAACGAGATCGCCGGCATCCCGGTCGAGGACGTCCAGCTGGAGAAGTCCTTCACCGACGACCTCGACGTCGACTCGCTGTCCATGGTCGAGGTCGTCGTCGCCGCCGAAGAGCGCTTCGACGTCAAGATCCCCGACGACGACGTCAAGAACCTCAAGACGGTCGGCGACGCGACCGAGTACATCCTCAAGCACCAGGGCTGAGCACTCCGCTGAGAGTGCACTGCTTCGCCCGCGGGTCCGTTGTGGCTGGTCGCGCAGTTCCCCGCGCCCCTTCGGGGCACTGCCGAACCACACCGGACAGCACCGGACCCGCTTAGCCCCGCCACCCGGCGGTGGCGCCGCTGAATCCTCGTATCCGTTGGAGAAAGAATTCCCGTGAGCCCGACCAATCGCACCGTGGTCGTCACCGGTATCGGCGCAACCACACCGCTGGGTGGCGACGCAGCCTCTACCTGGGAGGGCCTGGTCGCCGGACGTTCCGGCGTCCGCCCTCTGGAGCAGGACTGGGCCGCCGACCAGGCGGTCCGTATCGCGGCACAGATCGCCGTGGAACCGGGCGAGGTCATCCCCCGCCCGCAGGCCCGCCGCCTCGACCGCTCGGCGCAGTTCGCGCTGATCGCGGCCAAGGAGGCCTGGGCCGACGCAGGCTTCACCGACAAGGCGGGCGCCGAGGCCTCGGACGCCGCCGAGCAGGGTGCGGCCGTCGACCCCGACCGGCTCGGCGCGGTCATCGCCTCCGGCATCGGTGGCGTCACGACCCTGCTCGACCAGTACGACGTGCTGAAGGAGAAGGGCGTACGCCGCGTCTCCCCGCACACCGTTCCCATGCTCATGCCGAACGGCCCCTCGGCCAACGTCGGCCTGTACGTCGGCGCCCGCGCCGGTGTGCACACCCCGGTCTCCGCCTGCGCGTCGGGCGCCGAGGCCATCGGCTACGCCATCGAGATGATCCGCACCGGCCGCGCCGACGTCGTCGTCGCCGGTGGCACCGAGGCGGCCATCCACCCGCTGCCCATCGCCGCGTTCGGCAACATGATGGCGATGTCCAAGAACAACGACGACCCGCAGGGCGCCTCGCGTCCCTACGACATCGGCCGTGACGGCTTCGTCCTCGGCGAGGGCGCCGGCGTCCTGGTCCTGGAGTCCGCCGAGCACGCCGCCAAGCGCGGGGCCCGCGTCTACGCGGAAGCGGTCGGCCAGGGCATCTCCTCCGACGGCCACGACATCGTGCAGCCCGAGCCGGAGGGCCGCGGTATCGCGGCCGCGCTGCAGCACCTGCTCGACAGCACGGACCTGAACCCGGCGGAGATCGTGCACGTCAACGCGCACGCGACCTCCACGCCGGCCGGTGACGTGGCCGAGCTGAAGGCACTGCGGAAGGTCTTCGGCGACGACGCCGACCACTTCGCCGTGTCCGGTACGAAGTCCATGACCGGGCATCTGCTCGGGGGCGCGGGCGGGGTGGAGTCGGTGGCCACGGTGCTGGCGCTCTACAACCGGATCGCGCCGCCGACCATCAATGTCGAGAACCTCGACCCTGAGGCGGAGGCCACCGCGGACATCGTTCGTGGGGAGGCCCGGAAGTTGCCCGTCGAGGGGCGGATCGCGGCCTTGAACGACTCGTTCGGGTTCGGTGGGCACAACGTGGTTCTTGCGTTCCGCACGGTTTGAGTGTGTGAAAGCTGCCCGGGACCTCTTTGAGGTTCCGGGCAGCTTTCGTTTGTGGGGTGGTGGGTGGGTGCGGGTTCGGTGGGGGCTGGTCGCGCAGTTCCCCGCGCCCCTGAAAGACAAAAGATTGCGCCGTTCCCCGCGCCCCCGGAGGCGGTTGCTGCGGGGCTAGACCACCTGGTGGAGCCAGCGGACCGGGGCGCCCTCTCCTGCGTAGCGGAAGGGTTCCAGTTCGTCGTCCCAGGGCTTGCCGAGGAGGCGGGTGAGTTCCGACTCCAGGTGGGTCTCGCCCTGCTGGGAGCGGGCCAGGGCGGCGCGCAGACGGTCCTCGGGGATCAGGATGTCGCCGTGGATCCCGGTCACCGCGTGGAAGATGCCCAGATCAGGGGTGCAGCTGTAGCGCTCGCCCTCGGCGGTCGCGCACGGCTCGGCGGTCACCTCGAAGCGCAGCATCTGCCAGCCGCGCAGCGCCGAGGCGAGCTTGGAGGCCGTGCCGACCTCGCCCTTCCAGGAGAACTCGGATCTCCAGGTGCCGGGCGAGGCGGGCTGCCGGATCCAGTCGAGGCTGACCCGCGTACCGAGCACGCCCGCGACCGCCCATTCGACGTGCGGGCACAGCGCACGCGGCGCGGAGTGCACGTAGAGAACTCCACGTGTCGTCACTGGCACCTCCGGACAGAGCGGGCACTTTGCGGCTTGGCGGATCGTTCAGTGGCAGTGCAGCCACGTGGCGAGGCTACCGTGCGGCGGCGCAAGGAGTGTGACGTACCGTCGCTCCAGGCGCCCGGAAACACGGAGGTTTCACCCGGGAGGACGCTCGGGGGTGAGCTGCCGTTGCGCGACGAGCGAGGGGAAATGGGGATGCGGAACCGTGGTCACCGTTCGCGGGGCCTGGTCGCGGCCGTCGTGGCGGCCCTTGTCGGCATCGCGGGACTGACCGGATGCGACGCGGTGGGCGGAAACTCCTCCGGGCCGACGGGCTCCGCCGCACAGAGCAGAAAGCCCTCACCGAAACCCACCCCGGACTGGGACCGCAGCCCGCGCTCGCTGGCCGCCGTCGGCGACTCGATCACCCGCGGGTTCGACGCCTGCTCGGTGCTGACCGACTGCCCCGAGGTCTCGTGGGCGACCGGCAGCGACGCGAAGGTGAAGAGTCTCGCGGTACGGCTCCTGGGCAGGACCGGGGCCTCGCAGCGCAGCTGGAACTACGCGGTGACCGGCTCCCGCATGGCCGACCTGCCCGGTCAGATGGCACAGGCCGCGGCGCGGAAGCCCCAGTTGGTCACGGTGATGGCCGGCGCGAACGACGCCTGCCGTTCGTCGGTGTCCGCGATGACGACGGTGGCGGACTTCCGCACCCAGTTCGAGGACGCGCTGAGCACCCTGCGGTCGGCGCTGCCGAAGACGCAGGTGTACGTGTCCAGCGTGCCCGATCTGAAGCGGCTGTGGTCGCAGGGGCGGACCAATCCCATGGGCAAGCAGATCTGGAAGCTGGGGATCTGTCCCTCGATGCTCGGTGACGCGGACTCGCTGAGTGCGGCGGCGACGTCGCGGCGGGACCGGGTGCAGGACCGGGTGGAGTCGTACAACACGGTGCTGGAAGAGGTGTGTGCGAAGGATCGGCGGTGCCGGTTCGACGGCGGGGCGGTTTTCGAGTACCGGTTCGGGACCGCGCAGTTGAGTCACTGGGACTGGTTCCATCCGAGTGTGGACGGGCAGGCGCGGCTTGCGGAGATGGCGTACGGGGTTGTTACGGCCCGTACGCCATCCCGGTGATGGGGGTCGCGTTGTCGGGTGCGGGTCCGGTGGGGGCTGGTCGCGCAGTTCCCCGCGCCCCTAAAGGCCCAGGGCTGAAAGTGGGCTAAAAGGTGAGCGGCGCCCTCAGGCGGGTGTCCGTGAGTGAGTGGGACGCCTCGATCTCGTACGTGCCCTTCACCGGGGTCCAGGTGTTGGTCTGCTCGTCCCAGGTCTCGAAGGCTCGGGCGGGGAGGTCGACAGTGATCTGCACCGACTCTGCCGGGGCGGCCTCGACCGTCGCGAAGCCCGCCAGCCAGCGGGCCGGGCGGTCGGGGGTGGGGTCCGTCGGGGCGAGGTAGAGCTGGACCGTCTCACGGCCGGTGCGGGTGCCCGTGTTGGTGACGCGGACCGTGACCGTCGTGCCCGTCACGTCGATCTCGTCGTACGTCCAGTCGGTGTAGCCGAGACCGTGACCGAAGGCGTACGTCGGGGTGCGGTGCTCCTTCTCCCAGGCGCGGTAGCCGATGAACACGTCCTCGGTGTACGGGAGTTCGCCGTCGGTGGGGGTGACCTCGGTGACGGGGGCGGAGTCCAGCGGGCCCCAGGTGGTGGGGAGCCGGCCGCCGGGCTCGTGGGCGCCGGTGAGGACGTCCGCGAGGGCCGCGCCGCCCTCCTGGCCCGGGAACCAGCCGAGGAGCACCGCGGCGACCTCGTCGCGCCACGGCAGTTCCACCGGGGAGCCGGAGTTGACGACCACGACGGTGTTCGGGTTGGCGGCGGCGACCGCGTGGACCAGGTCGTCCTGGCGGCCCGGGAGCCGGAGGTCCGCGCGGTCGAAGCCCTCGGACTCGACGCGTTCGGTGGTGGCGACCACGACGATCGCCGTGTCGGCGGCGCGGGCCGCCTCGACGGCCTCCGCGATCAGCTCGTCGGGGTCACGCGCGGGCTCCTGGTGGGCGAGCGTGAAGCTGATGACCCGCATGGGCACGTCGTCGGGGACGACGACGGTGTGGCGCAGGGACACGTCGTAGACGCGGCCGGCGGTCAGGTCGACCGTGGCGCGCTCGACGGGGTCGCCGAAGAACGTCACGAACGGGTCGTCCAGGTCGGTGCTCTGCACCCCGTCGAAGTACTCCGTGCCGTCGATCGTGAGCGTGAAGGCGCCGAGCCCCTTGATCCCGAACCTGTGCGGGCCGCTCTCGCGCGGGGTGAAGGTGCCGGTCAGTTCGACGCTGTCGAGGCGGTCGTGGGTGACGCCGTCGGGCAGGTCGTTGCCCATCCACTGGATGTGGCCGCTCGGCGCGGAGCGTGTGCCGATGACCTCTCCCCCGGTGTCGCGGCAGACCGCGCGCAGCTCGAACCCCTTGTCGGCTGCGGCCAGTTCCTGGCTCGGGTCGGCGCCGACCGCGTACGTCAGCGTGCCCTCGGGGAGGGCGGCGGTCAGGCCGTCGAGCGGGGAGACGACGTGGGCGGGGAAGACGGTCGCGGAGCCGCCGCCGAGGACGCGGGCGTCACGGGCGGCGGCGCCGAGGAGCGCGACGGAGTGCCCGGCGGGGACGGGAAGAGCGCCTTCGTTGCGGACGAGGACGAAGGCGCGGCGGGCGATCTCGCGGGCCAGGGACTCGCCGTCCACGGTCCCGGGCAGGTCGGTGACGACCGGTTGTGCGCCGTCCAGGATGCCGACGCGGGCGGCGAGGCGCAGGACGTTGCGCACGGCCTCGTCGACCTTGGCCTCGTCGGTCTCGCCGGAGCGGACGGCGGCGGCGAGCTTGTCGCCGTACACGGTGACCGGGCCGGGCATCGCGACGTCCAGGCCGCCCTCGATGGCGCCGACGGTGGAGCGGGCGGCCATCCAGTCGGAGACGTTGAAGCCGTCGAAGCCCCATTCGCCGCGCAGGACCTCCTCGACGAGGTGGCGGTGCTCGCTCATCGTGCTGCCGTTGACCGCGTTGTAGGCGGTCATGATGCCCCAGGGGTGGGCGTTCTCGACGATGGCCTCGAAGGGGGCCAGGTACAGCTCGCGCAGGGCGCGCGGCGAGACCACGTTGTTCACGGTGAAGCGGTCGGTCTCGGCGTCGTTGGCGACGAAGTGCTTGACGGTGGTGCCGACGCCGCCCTCCTGCACACCGGTCACGTATCCGGTGCCGATCCGGCCGGTGAGGTACGGGTCCTCGCTGTACGCCTCGAAGTGCCGGCCGCCGAGCGGGGAGCGGTGCAGGTTGACCGTGGGGGCGAGGAGGACGTGGACGCCCTTGCGGCGGGCCTCCTGGGCGAGGAGCCGGCCGGCCCGGCGGGCCAGGGCGGGGTCCCAGGTGGCGGCGAGCGCGGTCGGGGACGGCAGGGCGATGGACGGGTCGTCGGCGGTCCAGCGCACGCCCCTGACGCCGATCGGGCCGTCGGACATGACCAGTGACCGCAGTCCGATCCCGGGCAGCTCGGGCAGGGACCACATGTCCTGCCCGGCGAGCAGCCGCGCCTTCGTGTCCAGGTCGAGACGGGCGAGAGCCGCCTCGACCACCGCCTCACGCGCCTGATCGGCCGCGGTGGGCCGCGTTCCTGCCATGGCCGTGCCTCCTCGTTGAGTCCGTCGCGTTGTGTCGCGTGCGTTCCGTTCCGTCATCCGTCCCTGCCATCCTGCCCGCGTCACCTGTTGATCGGTAGGTTTTGTTATGTCCGCGTGACAAACGATGTACGCGCAGCCGCACGGAGGGCGTGTCCGTCGTACGGTGACGTCATGACGAGCGGGGCGCCCAGGTCGGCCAGGGGCACGGAGCGGCGTGCGGAGATCCTCCGGGCGGCGCTGGAGGTGATCGCCGAGCGCGGCTACCGGGGCGCGAGTCTGGCCGCGGTCGCCGAGCGGGTCGCGCTCACCCCGCAGGGGCTGCTGCACCACTTCCCCACCAAGGAGGCGCTGCTCGTCGCCGTCCTGGCGGAGCGTGACCAGTGGGACGCGGTCCCCGGCACCGGGTGGCGGCTCGAACTGCTCGGCCAGCTCGTCGAGTACAACGCGATGCGGCCCGGGATCGTACAGACGTTCTCGGCACTGCTCGGCGAGAGCGTCACGGAAGGGCATCCGGCACGCGAGTTCTTCACACAGCGGTACGAGGCCGTACGCGCGAACATGGCGCAGGTGCTGCGGACCGAGTACGGGGAGCGGCTGCCGAGCGGGCTCACTCCGGAGCGGGCGGCTCCGCTGCTCGTCGCGGTGATGGACGGGCTGCAGTACCAGTGGCTGCTCGCGCCGGAGTCCGTGGACATGCCGGCGGCGTTCCGGGACTTCCTCACGCTGCTGGGCGAGGACTGATCCTCGCGGGGGCACGCACCACGGGGGCACGCAGTCACCGGGCACACACGTCACAGGGTTCACGCGTTATGGCGTGCGTCCCGTGCGTCGCGCATACTGCCGCCATCCGACGACGTCCCCCCTCGCGACGGAAGGACCTGAACCACCTTGACGCACATACGTGTTCGGATCGGCGCCCTAGGCCTGGCTCTCATGGCCGGACTCGCCGCACCGCCCGCCCTCGCCGCGGAGAACCCCGCGGCCCCGCCCACCGTGGAGGAACAGCGCCTCGACCGGGCGGCGCCCCAGGAGATCCTCGCCCGGTCCGGATTCGACACGGTGGCGCCGGAGTTCGCGCGGGCGCTGAGCAGGGCCCGCTCGTACGCGCAGGCCGAGCGGCTGGTCGAACGGCAGGGCTCGCGGCTGTGGCAGCGGGCGGTGGACCGGGCCCAGGGCCGCGGGCCCGCGGGCGGCGACCTCAGCAGGGACGACGACCGGCCCCTGTACTGGGCGCGGCTCGGCATGACGCGTGAAGTCCGCCAGTGGCAGCCGCAGTTCGGGCTCACCGAGGCCCGGCGCGCGAAG
Source organism: Streptomyces sp. NPDC060205 (assembly GCF_042728395.1). Taxonomy (NCBI): domain Bacteria; kingdom Bacillati; phylum Actinomycetota; class Actinomycetes; order Kitasatosporales; family Streptomycetaceae; genus Streptomyces; species Streptomyces sp. NPDC060205. The sequence continues at coordinate 1,927 of NZ_JBHWZP010000213.1, read as the reverse complement.
CTGCTGGCCGCGCTGGAGCGGACGTCACGGGGCCAGGACTCCATCCGCTACCCGCACTCCGAGGCCAGGTCCGCGACCAAGGCCGAGGCCAAGTCCCTGTCCGGGGCCGGGTCCGGGTCGAAGAAGGTCAAGCGGATCCTGGTGACCGGGTTCGATCCGTTCACGCTGGACCGGGACGTGCGGATCTCCAACCCGTCGGGGGCGACCGCGCTCGCGCTGGACGGCACGGTGATCAGCACCGCGGACGGTCCCGCCCGGATCGAGACGGCCGTCTTCCCGGTCCGCTGGCAGGACTTCGCCGACGGAACGGTGGAGCGGACCCTGCGTGCCCACCTGCCCCATGTCGACCTGTTCACCACGGTCAGCCAGGGCCGGGTGGGCCGTATCGACATCGAGCGCACCAACGGGGCCTGGCGGGGCGGCTTCCCGGACAACGAGAACCTCTCCCGCACCGAGACCGTCCCGGTGAGCGACCCGGCCTCGCAGCCGCAGTGGACGACGACGACCCTGCCGTACAAGGACATCGTCGCGGCGGACACGGGACGCTTCCCCGTGTACGACAACACGTCGGTGACCGAGATCCCGGCGGGCGGCACGGATCCCGTCGTACGCCCCGAGGGGCCGACCGCGGGCTCGACGGCCCGGGCGGGCGGCGGGGGCAACTACCTGTCCAACGAGATCGCGTACCGCGCGACGCTCCTGCGGGACCGGCTCGGACTGGCGGGCTCGCTGCCCGGCGGCCATGTCCACACCCCGGTGCTGGAGTTCGGGGCGGGCAACACGGATCCGGCGAGCGGGACGGTCACCGACGCGCAGTTCGTGCGGAACCGGCTGGACATCATCGACCAGGTGCGGTCGATCCTGACCGTGGCGGCGGAGGCGACGCGGGACGTCACCGACTGACGTCAGTCGGTGAGGGAGCCCGCGGGGGCCTGGTCGTCCTCGTCCTCGTTCTCCTCGCGGGTCTCCTCGCCCAGCAGGTCGCGGGCCATCAGGGTGGCGCCCGCGACCGCGCCGGGCATCAGGAAGACGGCGACGAAGGGGACGAGGAAGGCGAGGCCCAGCGGGGTGCCGAAGCCCCAGACCAGCATCCTGCGGGAGCGGAGCAGGGTGAGGCGGTCGCGGAGCACGACGTTGCGGCGCTGCAGGGCGACCGCCGTCAGTTCCTCGGTGAGGAAGTAGCCGGTGACGAAGAACCCGATCACCGGGACGACGGTCTGCCCGACGAACGGGACGAAGCCGAGCGCGAAGAGCAGTACGCCCCAGATCACGGCCCTGGCGACGATCCGGAGGCTGTCGCGGGTCGAGATCACCAGTTCGCGCCAGAGCGGGAGGCCGGACTCGGGGGCCGTGCCGTCCGGGGACACGTCCCGGTCCACCGTCTCGGACAGGCTCTCGTAGAAGGGCTGGCCGATGACGAGGGTGACCGCCGTGAAGGTGACGACGGACAGGAGCAGGGCGAGGGCGAAGAGGACGGCCGTCAGGAAGCCGCGGAAGAGGCCGAGCCAGGGGCTCGACCAGTCGTCGGCGAAGGGGGTGGCCCAGGTGATGAAGTCCGTGCCCCACAGGGCCAGGGCGACCAGGGCTGCGGCGTACAGGACGAGGGTGATGAGGCCGGGGATCAGTCCGAAGCCGAACTGCTTCCCGTGCCTGGCGACCCAGCGCTGGCCGCGCATCAAGTACCTGAATCCGACCCCAAGATCACGCATGCGTTCACCCTACCGGGCGAGGCGATCCGTCTGCGGGTCGGTGGGGGCCGGCCGCGCAGTTCCCCGCGCCCCTCGGGGCTGCGCCCCGAAAAGCCAAAAGATTGCGCAGTTCCCCGCGCCCCTAAAGACCAAAGACAAAAGACTGCGCCGTTCCCCGCGCCCCTGAACGTGCGGGTCCGGTGGGGGTTGCTCGCGCAGTTCCCCGCGCCCCTCGGGGA
>NZ_JBHWZP010000212.1:0-16522 GCF_042728395.1 Streptomyces sp. NPDC060205 | reverse complement strand
CTCCGGCTTCCGTGAGCTCCAGGAAGGCCAGGTCGTGAACTTCGACGTCACGCAGGGCCAGAAGGGCCCGCAGGCGGAGAACATCACCCCCGCCTAGTCTCACAGTCAGCTCTCGGTGGCCCTCGGAACACATGTTCCGGGGGCCATCGGCGCGTCCCACCGGTCAACACTCCCGCGTACGTGCGTACTCGGGAGTGCCGAACCGAGTCCAGGGGCGCGGGCGTGTCACCCCTGCGTGCCGTTCTCCCGCCGAGTCCGATCCTGTTCCGGGCAGTCGTGGGGTGACTGCGGTCCGGATGACTGCGGTGAGGGTGACTGCCATCCGGGTGACCCGCCGGACAGCGCGATGTCGTCCCCATGGTCGTGGCGCATGCCGGGGACCGCGTTGAGTGTGCCGATGGGCTGGCCGGGTCCGGCGAAGTCGTTCGCCACGACGACCACCTCGTCCCCCGCGCTCCACACGCGGCGTGCGGACTTGGCGGGACTGAGCCGAAGTTCATGACGGTGGGCGGTGCCTGCCTCCGGGTCGTTACTGCGGTAGCCGACCGCACATTCGCCCCGGTCCCGGGCGGCCGCCACGACGGTCGCGAACGACGCCTCGCACCCCGACGGCGTGTAGTGCTCGGCGGGACGCAGATGAACCGACGCGCCGTGCGCCGCGAACAGTTCCCCGAACACGGCGGCCAGCTGCGGGTTGTGCGCGATCTGGGCCATCAGCAGGCTGGTCAGTTCACCCCGGACGACGACATCGGACGCCGGGCCCAGCGGTGCGAGGGCTCGGTTGCGGTGGTCGCCGAGTTCCGCGACCACCGGCAGGATCCGGCCCGCTCGGAGCTCCAGTTCGCGCAGTATCAGGAGGGTGACCAGGACCCTGTCGTCGGGGTGCCCCGGCCCGTCCACGGTGTCCGCCCCGAGCACGATCACCGTGTCGTATCCGAAGAGATCCAGGTCCTTGAGGCTCTCCGGGTGCAGCAGTTCACCACTTCGCCAGGAGACGGTCAGCCGTGCCGCGGCCTGCGCGGAACCGGCCTGCTCGTGGACGGGGGTCGCCTGTGTCTCGTCGACGACGACATCGAGTACCGAACCCGGTGCGATGCTGTCGCGCAGTGCCTCCACCAGCAGGGGCGCGCGGCGGTTCCAGCCGAGCAGCAGCACCCGCGCCGGCTCCACGTGCTCGGGCCCCGGCGTCGCGAACGCGGTCGGGTCGACGTACACATGACAGTCGGCCGGCGCCTCCGGCACACCGTCGTGCGCGATCACGATGAGCCGGTCGCCCGGGCCTACGACGGTGTCCGGAGGAGGGCTGAGCCGTGGCGGCCCGTCCGGAGTCAACAAGCCCACCACACTGGCTCGTTCGAAACACAGCAACAGATCTCCGAAGCGACGACCCGCGGACCCCTGCCGGACGACTGCCGGCACATCCATGACATGGAATTCCGCGCCGGAGAAATCGAGCAGGTCGCGCAGAACCTCACCCACTCCCGTGCGCCGCGCCGACTGCACCAGCAGTCTCGCCGTCGTCGCGTCCGTCTCCACGATCGTGCCGCGTCCGCCCGCGGCGAGCCGGGCCGCGGGCAGCTGACGGCGGTCGCGTACGGCCGCGACGACGGGTGGACCCGCCTCGGCACCGAGAACCGCCCGCAGGGCCAGCAGCACGCGTACGACCTCGCTGTCCGCGTCCGGAGCCTCCGAAGGCAGCACCAGTACGGAACTGGCGGCCCGCGGAGTGACCAGAGCCAAGGTGTCCACCGTGGTCAGTGAGCCGCTCCGGCAGACCAGCCGGACGGCGGAGCCACGCCCCAGCGACGCGGTGAGTGCCTCCTCCATCTCGGCGACGTCCCGGTCGGCCAGGACGGCGATCACGCACCGGGCGCCGGCCCGGGCGGCGGCCAGTTCACCCACCACCGTGAACACCTGGTCCGACCAGCCCAGGACGACCGCGTGCTCCCGCTCAAGCACCATCGAGCGGCCCCGCCGCAACTCGGTCAGCCGTTCACCCAGTCCGGTGGTGATCACCCCCACCAGGGTCGACACGCACAGCAGCGCGACAATCCCCAGCAGCACCGACAGCGCCATCCGCATCGGCGCCCCGGTCGGCGCGCCGAGCCGCAGCGTCTCCGCGCTGGTCCGCCACACCGCGGACAGACGGCCCGACAGCGAACGCGGGGAGCCGGGGTCCGTCCACACCACCAGCGCGCTGACGGGCACCACCACCGCGAGACAGGACAACACCAGCCAGCTCACCAGCATGCCCGTGCTGCGGGCCAGCGTCGTGTCGAACCGGTAGCGTGCCCGGTCCCGTAAAGAGGTCGGCCCTTGCCGCTCCACTGCGCACCCCTGCTTCCCCCGCCCGCCCCGGACGGCGTCGCCGACACACACCAGGGGCACCGCCGTCCGCACGCGTCACGGCAGTGCCCTGGTCCGAGAGTGCTGGTCCGGCGGCGAAGACACGCCCGGACACGAGGACGTTCATCCTTTCGGGAGACGTCACGTGCGCGTCGGGACACGTCACGTTCGCGCGGAGCCGTCAGCTGTCGTCGGCGGCTGCCGGCGGAAGCCCATGGCGCCACGGCTCAATGGTCCGCCGGCAGGCGGGGCGTGGGACTACGCGCTGCGCGGCGGGGTCTGCTGCACGACGTCGAAGGACCACAGCGTGGAACCGCTCGCCGCGGGCTTGGGCCGCTCGCCGCCCTCCGCGCCGCCGCCCTGGTGGGCCGCCTTCATGTTCCCCTCCATCCACGCGGTGAAGGATTCCTCGTCACGCCACCGGGTGTAGACGAGGTAGCTGTCGGTGCCCTCGGTCGGGCGGAGGAGTTCGAACCACTCGAATCCGTCGGAGTTCTCGACGGTGCCCGCGCGGGACGCGAACCGCTTCTCCAGCAGTTCCCGCTGCTCGGCGGGGACGGTCAGCACGTTGATCTTGACTACGCTCATGACCCCATCCTGCCGTGGCCCCGCTCGGCGTCGGACGACGGGGTGCGCGTGGCGGCCGACGGACCTGCCGCGCCGCCCGACCGACGTCCGGACAGAATTGTGCAGGTGAACGCACGCGACGAACCGCAGAAGACCGCCGACGAACCGCAGAAGACCGCCGACGAACCGCAGAAGACCGCCGACGAACCGCAGAAGACACCCGACGGACACCACATCGTCGTCAACGGGCGGAAATGGCGGGCCACGGACCCCTCCCTGCCCGAGGACGTCGCAGCCCGTCTGCGCCGTCATCTCATGGCGGCCCGCCGCGCGGTGCGCTCGGCGACCACCGCCGACGACGAGACGGCCGAGCGGCTGGCACGGGCACGCGTGCAGCACGCGAAGGTCGCGTTGGGGGAACGGGGCACGCCCTGGTGGGAACAGTCCCCGGACGAGCGCCGCCGACGCTGGGAGGACCACCTCGCGAAGCTCGACGCGGACGCGCCGGACCAGAAGGACGCCTGACTCCTGACCCTCCTCCCGAACGCGGGTGTGCTCGGGCGCCGGCGGACGTACCGGCCTGATCGATCGAGTGTCAGTGCCAGCCTCTACGGTGTGAGCAGTGGGGCCCGCTGGAGAGACCGCGGGGCCTGTTCCGGGGAGGGGTCTGTCATGTCCAGCGAGACCGCGTCGACGACGTATCTGGAGCTGTCGCAGGAGGACGGCGCTGCGCACAAGTTCTACGAAGTGGCCGTGGACGGGCTGGTGGTGACGGTGCGGTACGGACGGATCGGCGCTGCCGGACAGACCCAGACGACCACGTTCCCCACGGCCGACAAGGCGCGCGCCGCCGCCGCGAAGAAGGTGGGGGAGAAGGTCCGCAAGGGATACGCTCCCGCGGTCGCAGGACAGCGCGCGCCCCGTGCGGTGACCCGGCGTCAGGTGGCGTCGGCTCCCTCCACCGCGCGGGCCGTGGCCCCGGTCCTGTGGCGCTTTCGTACCGGGTCGTCGGCGTTCGGCATCCACGTCGACGACAACGGCTGCTGGGTGGGCAACCAGGCGGGTGACGTGTTCACCCTGGACCACGACGGCGGCGTCCTGGCCCGCTTCAATCTGCCGGACGGTGTGAAGTGCCTGGTCGCGGACGACTTCTGGATCTACGCGGGCTGCGACGACGGCCGGGTCTACGACCTGTCCTCGAAGCTGCCGTTCGCTGCGTACGACGTGGCGGCGGACGTCGACATCTTCTGGCTGGACATCCACGAGGGCGTTCTGAACGTGTCGGACCGTGAGGGCCGGCTGACCGTCATCGACCACGAGGACGAGCACCAGTGGTCCCGCCGCAGTCAGGGCGAGCACGCCTGGATGGTCCGCGCCGACGACCGCGCGATCTACCACGGCCACCAGCGCGGGGTGAGCGCCTACGCCCCGGACGGCAGCGGCGAGTTGTGGCACACGTCGACCCGCGGCGGGGTCCTGTTCGGCTGGCAGGAGCAGGACGCCGTGTTCGCGGGCACCGCGCACCGGGTCGTCCAGCGGCTGTCGAAGGCGACCGGCACGGTCGAGGCCACCTATGCCTGCGACAGCGCGGTCTACTCATGTGCCACCTCGCCCGGCGGCCGGTTCGTGTTCGCAGGCGACGCGTCCTCGTCGGTGTACTGCTTCGACCGGGACGGTACGCGCCTGTGGAAGCTGGGCACCGGCGGTGGCTCGGCGCTGTCGATGCAGTACCGCGACGAGCGGCTGTACCTGGTGACCACGGACGGCTCGCTGGTGTGCGTGGACGCCAGCGAGGCGGCCATCGCGGCGGCCCAGCAGGGCACGGTGCCGGTCGCCCGGGACGTCAAGCTCGCCGCGGCGCTGCCGACCTACGAACCGGCCACCGCCGTGACCGCACTGGCGAGTGTCTCCCAGGCCCCCGCCGGAGCGATCGTCGTCGAGTGCGTCCAGACGACCGGCCGCCTGCGCGTCCACGTCGTGTCGGAGGGCTACGACCACTCCTGGAACGTCCAGTTCCCGCGCACGATACGAGAGCCCGGAGCCCGCTACGTGGTGGACGCCTTGCACCCGGCGGCGGGCGGCTTCTACCGAGTGCGCGGCGACATCCGACGCCTGCTGTGAACCGGCCGCGAGCCGTCCGCGCCCCGCATCCGGGGCGGCCGGGACGGACTCCGAAGGGCTGGGACCGATGAGTCCTGCCGTGGTCGCAGGCCTGTGTCCACGACAGGACTCACACGACCGGACCCATCGGTCCCGGCCACGAGGAGTGCTTTCCCCGTCTCGCCGCCGCGAAAAAAGCGCGTGGGGATGTCGATCCGCGCGAGCTCCCTTCGACGCAGGAGTGAGAGACCGACATCGACATGAGAGGTGAACGCCGTGTCCAAGGTCCGCGTGCACAACGTGACGATCTCCCTCGACGGCTTCGCGGCCGGTGTGAACCAGCGCCTGGACGCCCCGTTCGGTGACGGCGTCGGCTGGGGCGACGAACTGCACAGCTGGTTCGTCGCCGCGACGGAGGAGTCCGCAGCCGGGAAGACCGGGATCGACGCCGACTACCTCGCCCGCAGCGAGCGGAACGTCGGGGCCACCATCATGGGGCGGAACATGTTCGGGCCCCACCGCGGGCCGTGGGCCGACGAGTCGTGGAAGGGCTGGTGGGGCGACAACCCGCCCTACCATCACGACGTCTTCGTGCACACCCACCATCCGCGCCCGGCGCTGCAGATGGCCGGCGGAACGACCTTCCACTTCACGGACGACCCGCTGGAGACGGTGCTCCAGCGCGCCTTCGACGCCGCGGACGGCAAGGACGTCCGGATCGGCGGCGGTGCGGCGGTCATCCAGCAGTACCTGCGCGCCGGGCTGATCGACGAGCTCCACCTGGTGATCGCGCCGATGCTCATCGGGCGCGGGGAACGGCTGCTCGACAACCTGGGCGACGGGATCGACGGCTACCGCGTGTCCGAGATGGTCGCCTCACCGGCTGTCACACACGCGGTGCTGGTCCGCCGCTGACACCCAGGAGTACAGGGTCGTTCCGCTGTGCCTCTGGCGTGACGTATGTGGGTCGGTGTAGCGCCTGCAACCGGTGCGGCCTCGGGCAGCGAACGGAACAGACGGCCCCGGCGTCTGAGGTACGTGAAATCATCGCGCCAAGTCGCCATCCTGATCCTGAGCGCCGGGCTGCTGCTCTCCGGCTGCTCGCCCTCGGACGACCGGCCGCGCGAGGAGGGGTACACCGGCCCCACTTTGCCCGCCCGCACCGCCGAGAGGGGCACATGGCAGGAGGGCCCGGCGGAGCCCAGACAGCACAAGCCGTACCCGTACGACCTTTACACGCACTGCGGGATCAAGTGGCTGCGTTTCGGCGGCCGTTGGTGGGTTCTTGACTCCGTGCTCCCCGGGGCCGAGCAGGTTCAGGGGGAGCCGCCCTCGCGGGACAGCCAGATACTGCCCGGGTATGTCACGCTGATCGGCCCGGACACGGTCGACTTCGACGCCGCAGGGATGCCCACACTGCAGTTCGTACCGTCCGAGAAGGAACCGCCGGGGTGCGCCTAGGGCGCCGCCGTCCGGAGTCCGGGGCAAGAGCCCCGGGGGCGGGGCGCGCGGGGGGCGTACGGGCCCCGGGTCGAGCAGGTGAGTGCGCGACCCGGACAGCCGGCGCCCGGCCGGCGGCCCCGCCGTCCGGGGCAGGGACGACTACTTCTCCACGACGCCCGAGGAAGCGATCGCGATCTTCGCGCGGGTGGCACCGGAGCCCGAGCCCAGGGACTCGATCTTCCGCACCAGGTCCTGGCCCTCGACCACTTCACCGAAGACCACGTGCTTGCCGTCCAGCCACGAGGTGACCACCGTGGTGATGAAGAACTGCGAGCCGTTGCTGTTCGGGCCGGCGTTGGCCATGGACAGCAGGAACGGCCTGTCGTGCTTGAGCTTGAAGTTCTCGTCGTCGAACTTGGCGCCGTAGATGCTCTTGCCGCCCGTGCCGTCGCCGCGGGTGAAGTCGCCGCCCTGGAGCATGAAGTCCGGGATGACACGGTGGAAGCCCGAGCCCTCGTAGCCGTAGCCGTGCTGGCCGGTGGCGAGCTCACGGAAGTTCTGCGCCGTCTTGGGGACGACGTCGTCGTACAGGTCGAAGACGATGCGCCCGGCGGCGTCGCCGTCAATGGTGATGTCGAAGAAGACGTTGGTAGACATAGGGGGATCCTTTCATGTCCTGGCGCACTGCCCGGGAGCCGCCCTGCTTCATCGCCCGAGAAGCCCAGTTTCCGGCGGTTCCCCCGGCGGGTCCACGCGCGATGGGGCCGGATCGGCCGGTTGCCGCCTGTTCACGGGCGCCGGAGCGCCCCTAGGCTGTCCGATCTTCACGTTCTGGGGCACTTGTGACTCTGGGGGGCTCGTGAACAGTCTTCGTGCGGCCGTTGTCTGCCTTGTGCTCGCGTGTGCCGCGCTGACGTCACCGACGGTAACGGTGGCGGTGACGCCGAGCTGGTCGGTGCTGCCGGTCCCGGCGGCGGCCCCGCCGGTGACCGTGACCGATCTCGCCGCCCGGGGGCAGGGTGAGGCGTGGGCCACCGGGTACGAGCAGTCCGCCGACGGGCTGCGGCCGTTGCTGTACCGGTGGGACGGCACGGCATGGAGCCGGGACACGGCTTTCCCCGGCGCCGGGGAACCGGGCTGGCTGGGCAAGGTGCAGTTCGTCGGCAGGGAAGTGTGGATCTTCCACAACCGCGACGCAGCCGGAGCCGGAGCCGGAGAGATCCTGCGCCGGTCGGCGGGAGCGTGGAGTACCGTCCCGCTGCCGCAGACCCTGTGGACGTACCAGGACTTCGCCGCGGTACCGGGTGCCGCCTGGGTGGTCGGCGAGGACGACACCGGGCTGAAGGTGCTGCACCACGACGGCGCGGGCTGGACCGCGCAGTCCACCCCGGACGGTGTGCGGTATCTGATGGGCGTCACCGCCCGCGCCGCCGACGACGCCTGGGCCTGGGCGGACACGGACACCGGCACCACCGTCCTGCGCTGGGACGGCACGGCGTGGCAGGACGCCCGGGTGCCGCTGCCCCCGGACAGCAACGTGCACACGATCCTGCTCGAACCGTCCGGCCGGGTCACGATCGGCGGCAGCCAGTACACCGACGGCGCGGCCGGCACGTACCTGATGACCTCGGACGGCGACGGGACCGCGTGGCGCACCCTCCACCCACCGCTGGGCGACACCTACACCGAGGCCATGGTGCGCGGCCCGGACGGCGCGCTGTGGCTGCCGGTGCGCAGCGACCGCGCGTTCCAGTCGAAGTACGCACGGGTGGACGGCCGCCGCACCACGTTCTCCTACGGACCGGAGCGTACGAACGCGATCGACGTCAAACCGCGTGCGCTGGCGCGGAGCGGATCCGCACTGCTGTCCTTCGGGACCGCCGAGATCTACGGCTCGAAACCGAACCTGATGAGCGAGCGGCTGGGAGGCCGGCCATGACCCGCGGACTTCCCATGCCCCACGGACTTCCCCCCACCCACGGACTGTCGGTGACCCACGGACCGTCCATGACCCGCAGGCGTCCCAGCCCTCACAGGCTTTCCAGCCCTCACACGCTTCCCCCGCCCCGCAGACTCCCCGTCGCCCGCAGACGCCCCATCGCGCACAGGCTCCTCGGCGCGGTCCTTGCCGCCGCCCTGACCGTCGTGGCAGGCATGACCGGTATGACCGGCATGGCATCGGCCGCGGCGGACGCGCCGTCCTGGCAGCACGTTCCGGTTCCGGCAGAGGTCCGTCCGCAGGCCGCACTGAACGAGGCCGTGGCGCTCGGACCGGACCGGGCGTGGGCCGTGGGTGCCGACGCGATCGGCCGTGAGGCACCGGGCTTCCCGCTGGTACTGGGCTGGGACGGCACCACCTGGCAGCGCCAGAGCCTGCCCGGGATCCGCTGGCAGGGCGAGCTGCTGTCCGTCGCCGCGACCTCACCGACCGCGGTGTGGGCGGTCGGCCGCGACTCGGCGGGCGGCGCCCGTCTGCTGCGGTACGAGGGCAGTACCTGGACCGAGAGCAGCCCGCCGAGCGGGGTCGTGCCGACCAAGGCGGTCGCAGGCGGCGGCGAGACCTGGCTGATCGGTTCGCGGGGCGGCGCGCAGGCCCTGCTGCGCCGGGACGGCAGCGGCTGGCAGGACGTGCCGGCGCCACCCGGATCCGTGTACGGCCTGCACATCCTGGCCGCGGACGACGTCTGGGCCGCGGGCGCGAACGCCTCGGGTGCGGCCGTGTCGCACTGGGACGGGCAGACCTGGCAGCAGACGGTCGTGGACGGCTTTCCCCGGTCGGCCGTCGGCAGTGTGCTGGCGGTCTCACCGACCGAGGTGTGGGCGGGCGGCACGGCCGGATTCGTCGGCGGTCCGCCGGGCCGGCCGATTCCGCCGCTGCTCGTCCGCTTCGACGGACAGGCGTGGAACCAGGTGTCCGTGCCCACCGACTTCGGCTCCGTCGAATCGCTGGCGCCCACCGCGTCCGGCAGGCTGGGCTGGGTCTCGGTGGCCCGCTCGCAGAAGTGGGGCCCGCCGGGCAGCACCCCGCCGCTCGTGCCCGGGCCGGACTTCCTCGCCTGGAACGGTCAGTCGTTCACCGAGTACGGCGAACCGGCGGTGGCCGGAGAGGGCGAATCCAGAACACTGAGGCTCGCGACCGTACCGGGCACGGAGACGGTGTGGTCGGTCGGCCGCGCCGACGGCCCCGAGGGCACCTTCGCCCCGCGCATCCTGCGGTTCGACTGAGCGCGGAACACCCTGCGCAGATCACCGCTCAGGGAGCGGACCGCAGGTTATTTCCACCCGTACGCGTACGCCGCCACCCACGTGATGTCGAGCTGCGCGCTGCTGCCGGGCGCCGCCCCGGGCCCTTCCAGCGCGCTCTCGTTCTGCATCACCCAGGACAGCGGACCGTCCGGCACACCACGGGTGTCGTGGCCCGTCTCGCGGCCGTCGACGAAGAACCGGACATGCCCGGGCGTCCATTCCGTGGACACCGTGTGCCAGTCGGTCCAGTCGTCACTGCCCGGGAAGTAGCCCTGCTCCCCGCCCCCGCAGGGATGGTGGAAGGACGAGAGCGGACCGGTCCACTCGCCCTCGGGATGGTCCATCTCGCAGCCGCCGCCGTAGTGCAGCCAGGCCGACTTGTACCCGGGCGCCGCCTTCGTCACCTTGATACGCGCCGAGTACTTCCCGTAAGCCATGTCCATGACCGCACGCGGCACCACCGCCGCGGAGTGCACGGGCCCTCCGTCGGCCGGACGCCACATCCGGACGAACATCCGTCCGTCGCCGTTCGGTGCGGGACCCACGCTCACGGTGTCCTCCGGGTGGTACACGCCCACCACCTCGCGGCCCCGGCTCCGGGCCGTGTCGGGCCAACCGGTGGGGTAGGCCCACCAGTTGTCGCGGAAGGTGCCGCTCAGTCCTCCGCAGTGGGCGCCGGAGGTGTCGACGTGGTGATCGCAGTCACTGAACGAACCGAGCGGTACGTGGTCGCCGTTGAAGTCCTCCGCGAGAACCTGCCAGAAGGGACCGCAGTCACCACGGGGCAGCCGCACGGCCGTGGAACCGCAGGCGTCGGTCCTCGCGGGCGCGCCGTCGGCACGGGGGAGCCACAGCAGCGCGGCCACGAGCACGGCCGCCACGGACACCAGCAGGAAGGGGGGCCTCAGATGGTGCGGGGCCGCGTGTGAACCCATCACGGACTCCTCGGGTCGCACTGCCAACTGCCAACTGCCAGAACCCAACTGCCAGAAGCCGACTGCCGGAAACCATCCTCGCCGCTGACCCCCGGAGAACGCCACGGTCCTGCCCGCGCCACAGCTCTGCCTGCCCCCACGGCCCTGCCTGCCCCAGCCGCCCTACGCCGATTCCCGCACCACCAGCTCGGGATCGAAGATGACCGACGTCGGCTCGGTGCGTACGCCTCCGATGTGTTCGGCGAGCAGACGGGCCATCGCCGCCGCCATGTCCTCGACCGGCTGGCGGACGGTGGTCAGCGGCGGCCGGCAGGTGACCGCCACGCTCGAATCGTCGAACCCGACGACCGCGACATCGTGCGGCACCCGCCGCCCGCGCTCCCGCAGTACCTGGCAGATGCCCTGGGCCATCAGGTCGTTGGCCGCGAACACCCCGTCCACGTCCGGGTGTTCGGCGAGCAGCTCCGTCATCGCCGACATGCCGCTGTCGACGGTGAAACCGCCCTGGACGAGCGGGACGTACGCGTGACCGTGGCGGGCCATCGTGTCGCGGAACCCGGCAAGGCGCTCCTGGCTCGCGGACACGGCCAGCGGTCCGGACACGGTGACGACGCGCCGGCAGCCGCGGCCCAGCAGATGCTCGGCGGCCAGCCGTCCGCCGTCCCGGTGGGCGAGGTCGACATAGCTGAGCGCGACCGGCCGGGAGGGCCGGGCGAACAGCACGGCGGGCAGTCCCGCCCCGGCCAGCAGCGCGGGCAGCGGATCGTCCGCGTGCGTCGAGACCACGAGAGCCCCGTCCGCGCTGCCCTGCCGCAGATACGTCACGACCTCCTGCCGCGCCTCGTCGGTCTCGGCGAACATGAGCACCGGATGCATCGAGCGCGGGCGTAGCTGGCCCACGACCCCGCTCACCACCCGGCCGAAGAACGGATCCGCCACCACCCGTGCGGCGAAGGCGTTCTGCTCCTCCTCCGAGACGTCACCGGCGCCGGACACCACGAGCGCCACGGTCTCGGTACGCCGGGTCACCAGTGATCTGGCCGCCTGGTTGGGCGCGTAACCCGTTCTGCTGATGGCCTGGCGGACGGATTCCTGGATGGCGGGGTCGACGTTGCGCACGCCGTTGACGACGCGGGAGACGGTGGCGCGGGAGACGCCCGCCTCCCGCGCCACATCCTCCAGGGTCGGGGCCTGTCTGCTCATGCTCCGCACCCTAACGGCACCGGTCACGGACGGCATAGAGCGCTCTCCCGGAGTGCGGGCCGACCGTCGGCGCCGGTCGTCCCGCAGCTCAGTTGTAGACGCCGAACTCATAGAGGGAGTAGCCCCAACCCGTGCCGCGCGCGGTGCCGTTGACCCGCACATAGCGGCCGGTGCCCGACACGTCGAAGTCGTCGACCCCGCCGTTGCCGTCGGTCACCTCGCGCACGGTCCGCCAGCTCTGACCGTCGTCGGACGTCTGGATCGTGTACGCCTTGGCGTACGAGGTCTCCCAGACCAGCTGCACATGCCTGAACGTGCTCCGCGTGCCCAGATCGACCCGCAGCCACTGCGGATCGCTCCAGTCGCTGGCCCAGCGGGTGTCGTTCTTCCCGTCCACCGCGCCCGCGGCGGTGCAGGGGCAGTCGCCGCCGCCCGTCTGGTACGAGGAGGCGGTCGCCGGCTTGTTCAGGGCGAGGTTGGTGCCGTCGACCACCGGCGGCACCACACGGATCGAGCGCGTCTCGACCCCGACGTTGCCCCTGCCGTCCGTGGCCTTGACGTAGATCTTCCAGACACCGGGCCGGTCGGGCGCGGTGACCCTGAGCCTGCCCCCGCCGAGATCGGTGTGCGGTCGCGGGGTGAGCTGGCCGCCCCCGTCGACGTACTTGCCGTTGTCCAGGACCTCGTACGAGATCGCGTCCCCGTCGGGGTCGCTCGCGCCGACCGCCAGGGTCAGGTCACGTCCGGCCTGCACCTTGCCCGCGTCGCCCTCCACGGACAGTGCGGAGATGACCGGGGGAGTGTTGTCGCGCGAGGTGTCGGCGCCGTACGCACGCTTCACCGCGTAGTACGACAGCCGTTTCTGTCCGGCGGGCAGCAGGTTGAACCAGATCCCGCCGAAGTCGTACTCGGTGCCGTAGTGGAACATCGTGGCGCCGAGCGCGACACCCCGGTGCCCGGTGACACAGCCCCACGCCTTGGTGTATCCGGCCGCCTTGGCCTGGTCGGTGGGCTCCTGAGGGACTCCGTTGGCGTCGTCGGGGACCTCCCACTCGCCCGCCGGGCCGCTCTCGGTGACGATGTACGGCTTCGTGTAACCGCCCTGCTCCCAGGCTGACTTGATGTCGCACACGGCGTTGTAGGCGTTGACGGCGTACAGGTCGAGGTCGGGTGCGTTGCGCTTGTAGTAGGGCCAGGCGCCGACCCATGCGTCGGTGGAGGTGACCGGGTGGTTCGGGTCGATCCCGTGGATCTTCCTGGTGATGTCGTTGACGAAGGTGGTGTAGGCGTTGCGCTGCCGCTCCAGCTCGTCACCGCTGTAGCAGTTCTGCAGGCCGAGCACCGATTCGTTGCCGACGTTCCACATCAGCACACCGGGATGGTCCTTGTACTCCTGGACCCACTTGGGGAACTCGTCGAGCATCTGGTTCTTGTACGTGGTGTCGGTCAGGTAGTTGACACAGCCGCCGCTGCCCGGGCCGCCGCCGGGCTGCAGCCAGAACCCGGCGACGACCTTGATGCCGTTCGCCGCCGCGGAGTCGAACAGGGCTTTGCTGGAGGCGTCGGTGCCCCAGGTGCGGACGGTGTTGACGCCCATGGATCTGACGTCGGGCATGTACCGGCCGGCGTCGGCCACGGCCGGGCCCCAGGTCAGGCCTTTGACCTGGTACGGGCTGCCGTCCACGGTCAGCTGCCAGTTGCCCTGGGAGCCGGTCACCCTGACGACGCTGCCGGCGGCGTGCGCCTGCTGCGCGGGCGAGGAGAGGGCGCCGGCGGCCAGCAGCCCTGCGGTGAGGGGCGCCGCGATACGGCGGGTGCGGGTGGGAGTGGGGCGCATAGGGGATCTCCGGTGTGGGGGTGGAGGGGGGCGGCCGGACCGTGGCGGGGTGGTCCGGCCCGGCCGCCCGGTACGAGACGGGGCACGGCCTGCTCAGGGAAGTTCGTAGTTCTCGTTCAGGGCGGCCCCGGCCTCGGGGTGTGTCTGGTCGTAGCCGCGCGCGTCGCACTGCAGGCCGCCGACGAGGCAGTGGCCGACCAGCGCGTTGAGGGTGGGCGCGTCCCAGGCGTTGAAGAAGTCGTAGTGGAACGACCAGCTCGGTCCGCTGGCCAGCTTCACCTGGGAGAGGTCGCCGTTGACGGGCCAGGCCATCTTGAACTCGATCATCGGCAGGGCGACCGGATGGCTCGTGGGGCAGATGTTGTTGTTCGTGCCGGGGTTGACCACGGGATAGGCCATGTGGCTCTTGTGGTCGGGTGTGTCCAGGTATCGGCCGTCCCAGCAACTGGGCGCCTGGAAGCGGATGTTGAGCTTGACGTCCGGACGGCTCGGGCAGTTCGCCGGGAAGTCGACGTTGAAGAAGCTGTCACCGCACTCCCAGCCCTCGACGAAGCCGCGGTGCCCGCGGAACTCCTCCCGGCTCTGGGTCGGGCTGCCCACGAGGAACCGCAGTCCCTTGGGGAAGGGGCGCACGCTGGTGTAGTCGGTGACGCCCGCCTTGTAGTAGATGACCTGCGGGCCGACGGGCAGTACGGGCTGGTCGCCCTTGAAGAGGGTGGGCATCCAGTAGCCGGAGCGGTCGCCGGGCGCGTTGCAGGTGGTGGTGGCGCCGTCGAGCGAGGACGTCGTGCTGTTCGCGTTCGTCGACCGGTTGCCCATGAAGGTGTGGTCGTGGGACTTGCCCGGCTGCTGCGGATAGACGATCGGGTCGTCCGGCTTGGTGTGGCTCACCGAGCAGTTGGCCTGGAACTCGTGGAAGTAGCGGTGGGGCGGCTCCTTCGTGGACGGCGAGACGCCGGTCACCGGCGGGTTCGCGGGTATGTATCCGTCGCCGTCGGGGTCCTCCGGGGAGGCGGCGGTCGACGCCGCCATGGTGTGGCCCATGTGGGCCGCCTGCCGCGTGGTGGACGCGGCTGTCGCGTCGCCGTGCGGTGGGGGAGTGCCGGCGGTGGCGGCGACACCGCCCAGACCGAGCGTGGTCAGCAGTAGGGCGCCGGCGATCAGGCTTCCTGAGACGAGCTGTGATCTCCGTGGCATGGAGACCTCCTGAGGACGTCGATGGGGGGACTCTGCGGGGCGCCCCCTGGGGCGGGACGCGCTACCGGGCGATCGTCGGGAGAGCGCTCTCCCACTCTCCCGAGACGGAGTGTTGAGGCGGAAGCGCAGGGTGTCAAGGGATCCGGCGGAAGGGGCGGTTGGTGGCGGCCTGCCGTGACGGCCGCGGGCCCGCGGGGCTCGCCGGCCTTCAACTGCCGCATCGCGCAGCCCCATTGCCAACTCCGGGCATCGCCCCTAACCTCACATCGTCTCCATCCATGAACTTCATTCGCCTACACGAACGAGGATCGATGGGTAAACGAGTTCGCCGTCTCGCGGTTCTGATGTCCCTGGCCCTGTTCGTCGGCCTGCTGGGGCCAGTCGCCTCCGCTCATCCGGGGGCCGCTCCGACAAGGCCCGTTCCCGCAGGGGCCGATCACTCAAGTACCGCGCAGCCCAGGACCGTTGTCCTCGACGGCGGACGGCTCCGGCAGACCAGGGTCCGTCTCCAGCACGGCGACCCCCAGCTCCGCGGAGCCGTCACGCAGCTGACCGGCCGCGCCGACAACTGGCTGAACCAGGGCCCCTGGACCGTCGTCGACAAACCGAGGCCCGCGCCCAGCGGCGACGTCCACGACTATCTGAGCCAGGCCCCCTACTGGTGGCCCAGCCAGTCGCCCACCGCCGACAACCCGTGGGGCTGCCCGTACGTCCAGCGGGACGGAGAGCGCAATCCCGAGGTCGACTCGGGCACCGACCGGCTGGATCTGGAGAAGGTCTTCGACGCGTCGTATGACCTCGCGCTCGCCTGGCACTACACGGGGAAACGGCAGTACGCCGAGAAGGCCGCACAGGTCCTGCGGACCTGGTTCCTGGCATCCGCGACACGGATGAACCCGGACCTCGACCACGCCCAGTTCATCCCGTGCAAGTACGACGGCCGGGCCATCGGCATCATCGACTTCTCGCAGTCCTACACGGCGGTCCTCGACGCCGTCGCGATCCTGGAGTCCGGGGCGCCCGCCTGGAGCAGGGCGGACCGGGCCGGTATGCGGCAGTGGAACAGCGACTTCCTCCACTGGCTGACGACCAGCGAGTTCGGCCGTCAGGAAGCGGCGGCGGCGAACAACCACGGCACGTTCTACGACCTGCTGGTGGCAGGGCTGGCGTCCGCCACCGGCGAGAAGGACCTGGCCCGCCGGACCGTACGCGAGGCGGCTGTCAAGCGCATCGATCCGCAGATCGCGGCGGACGGAAGCCAGCCACAGGAACTCACCAGGACCAGGAGCTGGCACTACTCGACCTTCGACCTCGTCGCGTACACCAGACTCGCCGCGATCGGGCAGCACCTCGGCGTGGACCTGTGGCGCCACCGGGGACCCGAAGGCCAGAACCTGTTCCAGGCCGTGCGCTACCTGCTCCCGGCGGCCACGGGACGCGCCGCCTGGCCGCATCCCGAACTCGAATTCCGCCGGTTCGCGGCGAGCGACGTCGTCCACGCGGCGGCCGACGCCGGCGACCGCGCGGCGAGGCAGGCCGTGCCCCTGCTGGAGGAACCGCCGGGCGGGGACCTGTGGGCGCTACGGCCCGCGGCCGAACAACTGGACTCGATCACGGGCTGATCCGCGGGGTTCCGCCCCCGGCCCAC
>NZ_JBHWZP010000211.1:0-16527 GCF_042728395.1 Streptomyces sp. NPDC060205 | reverse complement strand
CCCCTAGGTCTTCAGGGGCGCGGGGAACTGCGCGGGCAACCCCCACCGGCCCGCACCCGGCATACGACCGCAGGCCCCACCCCCTAAGGGGCGCGGGGAACGGCGCGACCGGCCCCCACCGGACCCGCAGCCGATCCACCAGCCCGGGGCGCAGCCCCGCTGCCTCAGGGGCGCGGGGAACTGCGCGACAAGCCCCCGCCGGGCCGCAGCCGGCAAACAACCGAATGCCGGGCTCACGCAAGCGCACGCGCACCCGTGAGGCGGAACGCCAAAGCCGTGCAGCGGCGCCCGGCCGACACCGTGCGGACCGCCTGGCCCAAGGCCTTGCGCGACCCCACCAGCACCACCAGCCGCTTCGCCCGCGTCACCGCCGTGTAGAGGAGATTGCGCTGGAGCATCATCCACGCCCCCGTCGTGACGGGAATGACGACCGCCGGATACTCACTCCCCTGCGAGCGGTGGATCGTCACCGCGTACGCATGCGCCAGCTCGTCCAGTTCGTCGAACTCGTACGGCACCTCCTCGTCCTCGTCCGTCAGGACCGTCAGCCGCTGATCGTCGAGGTTGAGCGAGGTCACGACGCCCACCGTGCCGTTGAAGACCCCGTTCTCGCCCTTCTCGTAGTTGTTGCGGATCTGCGTGACCTTGTCGCCGACCCGGAAGACCCGCCCGCCGAACCGCTTCTCGGGCAGGTCGGGCCGGGCCGGCGTGACGGCCTGCTGGAGCAGCCCGTTGAGCGCGGCGGCCCCCGCCGGCCCCCGGTGCATCGGCGCGAGCACCTGCACATCGCGCCGCGGATCGAGCCCGAACTTCGCCGGGATGCGCCGCGCCGCGACATCCACGGTCAGCCGCCCCGCCTCCTCCGTTTCGTCCTCGACGAAGAGGAAGAAGTCCTTGAGCTTGTCGGTGACGGGCTGCTGTCCGGCGTTGATCCGGTGGGCGTTCATGACCACGCCCGACTGCTGGGCCTGCCGGAAGACCCGGGTCAGCCGGACCGCCGGTACGGGCCCGCCCTCCGCCAGCAGGTCGCGCAGCACCTCGCCCGCCCCGACGCTCGGCAACTGGTCGACGTCCCCCACGAACAGCAGGTGCGCGCCGGGCGGCACGGCCTTGACCAGCTTGTTGGCCAGCAGCAGGTCCAGCATCGACGCCTCGTCCACGACGACGAGGTCGGCGTCCAGCGGACGGTCCCTGTCGTAGGCCGCGTCGCCCCCGGGCCGTAGCTCCAGGAGCCGGTGCACGGTCGAGGCCTCGGCCCCGGTCAGCTCGGCGAGCCGCTTGGCGGCCCGGCCGGTCGGCGCCGCGAGGACCACCTTGGCCTTCTTCGCGCGGGCCAGCTCCACGATCGAGCGGACCGTGAAGGACTTGCCGCAGCCGGGCCCGCCCGTGAGCACCGCGACCTTCTCGGTGAGGGCGAGCCGCACGGCCTGTTCCTGCTCGGGGGCCAGTTCCGTCCCCGTACGCCCCTTGAGCCAGGCCAGGGCCTTGTCCCAGACCACGTCCCGGAACCCCGGCATCCGGTCCTCGTCGGTGCGCAGGAGCCGCAGCACCTGGGCGGACAGGGACAGTTCGGCCCGGTGGAAGGGGACGAGATAGACGGCCGTCACGGGCTCCCCGCCGTCCGGCCCCGGCACCCGCTCCCGTACGACCCCGGGGTCCTCGCCCTCCTCGGCGGGGGCCGCCAGTTCTGCCAGACACTCGATGACCAGGCCCGTGTCCACCTGGAGCAGTTTCACCGCGTCCGCGATCAGCCGCTCCTCCGGGAGGAAGCAGTGGCCCTGGTCGCTGGACTGCGACAGCGCGTACTGCAGACCGGCCTTCACCCGCTCCGGGCTGTCGTGCGGGATGCCCACGGACTGGGCGATCTTGTCGGCGGTGAGGAAGCCGATGCCCCAGACGTCGGACGCGAGGCGGTAGGGCTGGTTCTTGACGACCGAGATCGACGCGTCGCCGTACTTCTTGTAGATCCGCACCGCGATGGACGTGGACACCTCGACGGTCTGGAGGAAGAGCATGACCTCTTTGATCGCCTTCTGTTCCTCCCAGGCCTCGGCGATCTTCTTGGTGCGTTTGGGGCCGAGTCCCGGCACCTCGATGAGCCGCTTCGGCTCCTCCTCGATGATCTGGAGCGTGTCCAGCCCGAAGTGCGTGGTGATGCGGTCGGCGAAGACCGGTCCGATGCCCTTGACCAGGCCGGAACCGAGGTAGCGGCGGATGCCCTGGACGGTGGCGGGCAGCACGGTCGTGTAGTTCTCGACGGTGAACTGCTTGCCGTACTGCTGATGGGAGCCCCAACGGCCCTCCATCCGCAGGGACTCCCCCACCTGCGCGCCGAGCAGCGCGCCGACGACCGTGAGGAGGTCACCGCCGCCGCGACCGGTGTCGACGCGCGCGACCGTGTACCCGTTCTCCTCGTTGGCGTACGTGATCCTCTCCAGTACGCCCTCCAGAACCGCCAGGTTCCGGGCCTCGCTCCCCGCCCCTTGATTGGACATGATCCGACGCTACCGCCCACGTCTGACACCGTGGCGCCGGACCGGCACCGGTGCCCGCCGGCGGGCACCGGTCGCTGTCGGCTCAGCCTGCCTTGCGGGCCACGCCTCCGTAGAAGCCGATCTCCTGCGACCTGGCCGGCGGCGGGCTGTCCGGGCGCCAGAACGGGGCCTGGGCGAGGCCGGGTTCGACCAGCTCGAAGCCCTCGAAGAAGCGCTCGATCTCGGCGCGGGACCGCAGGTTCAGCGAGGCGGTGGCCTTGCTGTAGACGGCCTGCGCGTCGCTGCGGTCGGCGAAGTCGCCCGTGGCGTGCGAGAGCACCAGGAAGCTCCCGGCGGGCAGTGCGTCGCGCAGGGTGGCGACGATCTGTTCGGGTTTGTCGGCGTCGGTGAGGAAGTGGACGATGGCGACGAGGAGTACGGCGACCGGCTCGTCGAAGTCGATGACCCGGCGGACGTCGGGGTGGTCCACGATCGCCCTCGGGTCGCGCAGGTCGGCGAGCACGATGCTGTTCGTACCGGAACCGGTGAGCAGCGCTCCGGCGTGCGCGCTCACGATCGGATCGTTGTCGACGTACGCCACGCGCACGTCCGGCGCCACCTCGTGGGCGATCTCGTGCACGTTCGGTGAGGTGGGCAGCCCGGTGCCGATGTCGAGGATCTGGCGGACGCCGCTGCCGACGACGTACCGGACGGCGCGCTGCAGGAACGCGCGGTTGGCCCGCAGGCCGATCCGCACCTCGGGCGCGGCGGCGGCGAGGGCGTCGCCGGCCCGCTGGTCCACCTCGTAGTTGTCCTTGCCGCCCAGCAGATAGTCGTAGATCCGCGCGGGATGCGGCCTGCTGGTGTCGATCTCCTCGGCACGGAAGCCGTCCTGACCCACGCTGCGCACCCCTCTCGACCGCCGCCACGGCCGCAGCCGGTCGGCTGCGTACGGCTGGCCACAGCCTCCCATACGACCGGCGCTCAACTCGACTGACGAATCCGGCAGTTGTGGTCTGATCCCGAGCAGGGTGCGACGCTCAGCCGGACAGCAGCGAGGCAACCCTCCGGACCAGTTCCTCGTTCTTCGCCGCGTCGATCTCGATGAGGTGCCGCCCGGAGGCCACCACAGCGGGCCACCCCAGGTCCAGCCCGATCACCCAGGGCTCCGCGACGAGATAGCCGCTCGGGAGCAACCGCCGCACTCCGGTGTCCCAGGGGAGGTCGCTCGCGGAGAGGTCGCGGGCCGTGTCGGCATCGGCGGACACCCAGCGCAGGGTGACCACGAAGATGTCCTTGTCGGGCCCGGACTCCGGAACGAACCGGCACCGTGTCGCATGCGGCAGTCTGACGCCGAAGACGCTACGACTGCTGCTGACCGGAAGCCGGAGATAGTCCCTGCCCAGCCCTTCGAGCTGTTCGTCGGTGAGCAGGGCGCAGGCGTCCGGCCAGTCCGAGGGCGCCATCCCGCCCAGGGACGGTTCATCGAAGCCCCGCCGCGTCAGGCGCAACGCCGTGTAACGGGCGCCGTCCTCCTCACGGCCGCGGATGATGAAGTGCTCGCCGCTCGCGCCGACGAGTTCGCCGCGCACGGGCCACGGCAGAACGGCCCGCTCCTTCCCGGACAGGCCCATGACCACACTCACGCCCGTGCGCAACACCATGTCCGGCCTGAGGGTCTCGCCGTTGGAAACGACGGCCCGAGCGGTCGCCACCAGGTCCTGGGGGGCCACCTGGCGCCACAGCCGCGATCCGTCGGTCCGGAACGCGTGGAGTCGCCGTCCGTCGTGGAAGTACACCGTGTGCCCGACCCGGCCCAAGGTCCGGGCGTCCCCCACCGGGTCCTTCACCGTGCCGGTGACCAGACGGTCTCCGGACTCGTCGAAGAGGGCGAAGTCGGCCCTGTGGTTGTCGGCGTCGTCGGACCGCACGCCGATGACGTCCTTGTGCGTGGAGAACGTCCTGCGGCCACCGCGGTCCGTCAGGTCCGCCTGCCAGACGCGGGCACCGTCGTGGGGGTCGAGCGCCGTGAGCACCTGACGGGTGCCCTCCGAGCAGAGCATGACGGAGTAGCGGGCGGTGGCTGCCACCGTGTAGTGCGCCACGTACTCCTTGCTGTCGCATCCCGCCTGCTTCTGCCAGACAGGCTCCCCGGTTCTGGGATTCAGACCGATGATGCGACCGTCGTGGGCGTGGACGGCGATACCGCGTCCGGTGACGACCACCGGCCCCTGGACGGGCGGTTCGGGCCCGTCTCCCGGCCGGACGATCGCGCCGGTCCCGTACCACTTCGCCCACAGCTTCCTGCCGGTACGCAGGTCGAAGCCCTGAAGGGCGACGGAGGCGTCCTGCTCGACACGGGCCACGATCACGTCACCGCTGAGACCGACGCTCGCGATCCGTTCCGCCGGGTCCGCGCGCACGGTCCGGCGGCTCTTTCCCGTACGCGGGTCACGCACGTCGATCAGGTGGCCGTGCGGGACGAGCACCACGTCGTCCGTCACTGCCGGAACCCCCGCCTCGCCGCGGACCGATCGCGACCAGACGGTCTCGAACGCGTCAGCGCGCACCGCCGGTGCCGGTCTCCCGTCCTCGGCGGCCCCGCCCGGACCGTCGGCCCCGGTCCCGGTGCACGCGGCGAGCGCGAGGAGGGCGAGCACCGTGGTCGCCCGGGTGGCGGGGCGGCGCATCAGCAGCCCACCGGTTTCGGTGCCCGTCCACACTGGTCGGCCTCCCCGGAGAACTGGAACGGGCCCCCGAGGGTGCCGTCGTAGACCGATCCATATGTCTTGTTCAGGGCCGTCACGGCCCACCGGCTGCCCTCGGGTGGGGGCACGACACGCTTCCCGTGCGTGCCCGCGAGCGTGTAGTGGACGACCAGTCCGAATGCGCGGTAGCCCCGCCGGGCGCTGAACGTCATGTGCAGCGGAACCTGTTCGTGCGGGGCGAGCGTGATGGCGTTGTCGCGGAAGTACGGTGTGCCGCCTGAGTCCTTGCGAAACGTCGGCCGCACGGCGTCCATGTCGGCGTGCAGCTCGATCTTCGGCACTCCTCCCGAGGTGGGCTCGCAGATGAGGGTGCCGTTGAGGGGTGCTGTCGGGCGGGGCGTCCGCGGCTCGATGTCGATCGACTCGATCGTGAGCGCGCGGTCGCCGCCCTGGAGGGTCACGCTGACGTGCAACTCCGCGGCGCGGACGCCGTTGTTCCTCTTGACGACGGCGCCGACGTCAGGCTGCGTACTGAGTTCCGCCCGGTCCTCGGGAGAGGTGAGGGCGTCGGCGAAGGCCGTGCAGCCGGGCTCGTCCATCAGCCGGGACAGGAGGTCGAAGTCGGGCCCAGCCGACTCGGACGGTGACGGCCCGGGCGCCTCGACGGAGTTGCCGTCGGCGTCCGACGACAGCCATTCCCCTACGACCAGCACGAGAACGGGAGCGAGGACGAGAGCGAACGCGCTGCCGACGGCCCGTTTTAACCAGAGAAGCCGTCGCTGTCGGGGGTCGTCGGGCGGGTGCTGCCGGGCGCCTGGTTCCTGGTGCCGTCCCATTCGTGCCCGCAAGGTCATCACGCTCCTGGATCGCACTGCCCCGCACCGTTTGCCCGACAATCTCGAACCCGACGCACAGCCCAGGACGAAACGGCAGGTCAGTC
Source organism: Streptomyces sp. NPDC060205 (assembly GCF_042728395.1). Lineage (NCBI taxonomy): Bacteria > Bacillati > Actinomycetota > Actinomycetes > Kitasatosporales > Streptomycetaceae > Streptomyces > Streptomyces sp. NPDC060205. The sequence continues at coordinate 10,405 of NZ_JBHWZP010000211.1, read as the reverse complement.
ATGCGATCGAGTGAAGCGACCTGGCTTGGGACGGCGGCGGCCCCAAGCCGGTCCGGCACCGGTCCGCCACCAGTACGTCACGCGCGTACGGCGGCCAGCTCGAACCAGACCACCTTCCAACCGGTGGTTCGGGAGCGGGCGGCAAGGGGGTAGCGCCCCCAGGTGTCGGCCAGGGCATCGACGAGGAACAGTCCTCGGCCGAAGTCCTGACCGGTGGTGCAGGGCAAGGGGTCGGGGAGTTCGGGGTGGTTGTCCATGACCCCGACGCGGACGACTCCGTAGCGGGTACGGAGTCTGACGGTGACCGGGCCGTCGGAGTGCTGCACGGCGTTCGAGACCAGCTCCGAGGTCAACAGCTCGGCGGTATCGGTCAGTTCCGAGGCACATCCAAAACCACGGAGGGCCGTGCGGATGGTGTGGCGGGCGATGCGTGGGGCGCGGGGGTCGTTGGTGAGGTGCAGGTGACAGCCCCAGGCGGCGGGAGGGGGTGGGACGGGGCAGGTGGAGGTGGTTTCGGGCACGGGGTACTCCCTCATCGACTCGACTCGTGAATGCCGTTACGGCGACCGGTGGCTCGTCTCCCTGACGCGGGCCGCCCCCTCCCGGGAGGGGGTGCGGGTGGGCTCGGGTGATGCACTGCCGACCGCTCTACGTATCTGGTGCGTCACTCAACGTAGAGCACGGCGTGGTTTCATTGCCACGAACTTGCTGAAATCAACCCGTTCGTGGTCCGGCGGATCTGTAAGGCGGCAGACTGCTCACCACGATCGCGGAAGGACGGCCATGCCACCGAGGACAGCCACCACGGAGCGCCAACGGCGCCTGGGCAGCGAGCTGCGCAGGATGCGGATGGCCGCAGGGATAACGGCAGACCAGGCGGCCGGCCTGCTCGGTCTCGACCGAGCGAAGATCTCCAACATCGAAACCGGCATCCGCACCATCAGCCCTGAGAGGCTGCGCACCCTCGCCTGCAACTGCGACTGCTCGGACCAGACGTATGTCGAGGCCTTGGTGAGCATGACCCGACCCAACGGGCGCGGCTGGTGGGAGCGGTACCGCGGGTCCCTCTCCCCCGGCCTCCTGGACATCGCCGAGTTGGAGTGCCACGCGGTCCGCATGCGCACAGCGCACACCGCACACATTCCGGGCTTGTTCCAGACCAGCGATCACGCGCTCGAACTCTTCAGGGCCGTGCTGCCCCCGCTCCCCGATCACGAGATCGCGCTGCGTCTCGCCTACCGCGCCGAGCGGCAGCAGGTGTTGGCGGGCGAGAACCCTGCCGAATACGTGGGCATCGTCCATGAGGCGGCGCTGCGCATGCAGTTCGGTGGCCGCAAGGTCGCGCGCGCTCAACTCGACCACCTGCTCGGCATCTGCGAGCGTCCGGCCGTGCGGCTGCTGGTCCTCCCGTTCACCGCGGGCACGTTTCCCGGGGCCGGGCAGACAGTCAACTACCTCGAAGGCCCGGTGCAGCAGCTGGACACCGCGCAGGTCGACAGTTCGCACGGCCCGGAATTCCTGTGCGGCGAGGCGCAGTTGACGAAGTACCGAGCCCACCTCGACTGGATGGAGCGCCTTGCGATGACACCGGAGGCGTCACGCGACTTCATCCGCGACATCGCCCGCGAACTGTGAGGAGCATTCACATGGCCGACATCACGTGGGAAGACCCGTTCTGCGGCGAAGGAGCAAGCTGCTTCCGCCTGGGCACCGACCAGGACGGCGCCGCCTACATAGCCATCGCCGGAGCCGAAGACACCCCCCTAACCGACACCCGCGAAGCCCTCCGCACCCTCATCCTCGACATCAAGGCCGGCAAAGCGGACCACCTCCTCTGACGCTCGCGTCGCCGGAAGGGGCCGCGCGAAGCATTCGCGCGGCCCCCGCACCGGACTGTGCGCGATCGTCAGTCCTGGACGATCACATTCGTGCCCGCGCCCCCGGAGATCGTGTCCGTGCCCGCCCCGCCGTACAGCCTGTCGTTGCCGGTGTTGCCCCAGATGCGGTCGTCGCCTGCTTCCCCGTGCACGGTGTCGTCGCCCTTGCCGCCGTACAGCTCGTCGTCGCCCGCGCCGCCGTACACCGTGTCGTTGCCGTCGTCGCCCTTGAGGATCTGCTCGCCCGCGCCGCCGCGCAGCACGTCGTTGCCGGCGCCACCCTGCACGATCTCGCCGCCCCCGGTGGCGGTGAGGGTGTCGGCGCCGTCGCCGCCCAGGGAGGACCCGTACCGGCCCACCGTGATGACGTCGTTCCCCGCGCCGCCCCTGACCGCGCTGCCGTCGACCAGTTCGCCGGAGTCGCTAATCAACTTGTCGTTGCCGAGGCCCAGCTCGACGGAGTTGTAGGAGAAAGTCTGGTCGGTTCGATTCTGGACGGATCCGGTGTCGTTGCCGTCACCGAGGTCCGCCTCCAGAGCCGCGTACGGGGACTGGCTCTCGATATTCTCGACCTCGCAGGTGACCTTGGTCCGGTCCCCGCCGTCGGGATAACTGCACCCGTTTCCGGCGGCTATCGGGACCACATCGTCAATTACGTATACGTATTGCGCGCGGTCGTCGCTGTACGACTGCGTGACCGCCACATCGTTGGCCTGACCAGGGGCGGCCGTGTACGTGAGCTGCCAGCCGTACTCGTTGACCGCGGCCGTGGCCGTGGACTCCGCGGCACCCGCAGTTCCGGCGAGGACGAGCGGAAGGGCCAGTCCGATACCGGCGATCGGCGTCAGAAGAGTTAAGGCGCGTGCCGTGCGACGACCACCGTGACGGTAGGGCATTCCATAACCTCCGTGGAGCAGTTGTGATTCCTTTCACTTCGTGTGACGGGCGAGGTACGCGCTTGGTTGTGCGCCGACTCGCGGCTGAATGCGCGGCGCGAAATCGTAAACGCGCCAGCAATTCCCCCTTCCGCTGGAATTCACCCGGCCGTCACGCCTCGGGACATCCGTGAGGCTCCAGGGCGGAGGCGGGCAGAACCTCATGGCTGGAAGATCAGGTCCCCTTCTTCCACTTCACCGACCGCGGCTTCCGGGATGTCGGGCTCGGCCGGGTCGAGCAGGTCGTGCAGCTGGTCCACGTCCGTGCCCAGGAGGGACGCGAGGGGGCGGAGCGTCGTCTCCCCTTCGGCGTAGCACTTGTACAGGGCTGCCACGAGGCGTACGGGGAAGCGCTGGGCCGCGGCCCAGGCGAGCTGTCGCTGGAAGGCGTCCGTCGCGCCCGCGAGCAGATGGCAGATCTCCGTGGTCAGACCCCTGTGGTGGACCGCGGGCTCCGACTGCGCGTCAATGAGGCGGAGTTGGCTCAACCGTGCGCTCAGCGCGCTGGGCGAGACCTTGAAGGCCACGACCAGCTCGGAGAACGCCTCGACGGTGAGCCCTCCGTGCCGGTCCGCCACCTGACGGAACCGGTCACGGATCTCGGGCGCGGGCATCAGCAGGTTGGCGGCGAAGACGTTGGCCCGCACCTCGGTCAGGTCCTTCTGCCGCCCTGGGGCGACGTGCGACTCGACGACGAGCTCCTGGGCGTCGCGGGCCAGGATGTGGCCGAGTTCGTGAGCGAGAGTGAACCTCTGCCGGGTCCAGGTCTCCGTGGGCCCGACGAGGATGAGCCGGAACGTGTCCGTCTGCCAGGTGAGCCCGTCCACGGCGTCGGGCAGGCACGTGACCGCGACGTCCACGCCGAACGCCTGCGTACAGGCCGTGATCAGCACGTCGGTCTCCAGTGCGGCCACGGTCCGGTGGCCGTCCGCCGCGGTGAGCACACCGACGGCGTCCTGGGCCAACTGCCTGCCCTGGTCGACGAAACGCTTGATGTCCGGACGCACCGAGGGCATCGGCGGCAGCCTGGGCGGCCTGCCCAGCAGCTCCAACACCTCGTACGCCGCCGTGAAACGGTCCGCGGCATCGCTGACGCGGCCCCGCCGGGGAGTCGCCCCGGCGGTGGTCCGGGCCGCGAACGCCGGACGCAGCGGCTCGCGCCCCGTGAGCAGCCAGTCCACGGTCCTGCCGCCCGCCTCGGCGATCAACGCCAGGTCGAGCGAGGTGAAACGGCGGACCCCCGCCATGGACTTGGACAACTTGTCGGGCGTGAGCCCCACCTTCTCGGCGAAGGCGGCCTGACTCACCGAAGTCGCCTCTATCACCCTGCGCACACGGTCGACTACAGAATCGGACATGCACCCACCGCAACCCGCACCTTGCGAATATCGCAACGCACTGGCCAGAACATGAGCGCACCTACAGGGGTGCGGGCTACCGCATGACCCAACCCCCGCCGCCACCCGTCCGCACCCGCCCGTCCGCACCCGCCCGCCCGGCCGCATCCACCCACCCGCAACATCACGATCCGGTCTCAAGGGCTTGTCAGCTTCCGTGTAATCGATTCCAATCGCTCTCAGTGTGATGCGTGTAATCGATTACAAGATGATCCACAAGGAGGTGGAGCGTCGATGGCGAGCATCAAGGACGTCGCCGCCGAGGCGGGTGTCTCCGTCGCCACGGTGTCGCGGGTCCTGAACGACCACCCGTCGGTGAGCGCGGACGCCCGTACCCGCGTACTGGCCGCCGTCGAGGCCCTGGGCTACCGCCCGAACGCCGTCGCCCGCTCCCTGCGCACCGACCAGACCCACACCCTCGGCCTGGTCATCAGCGACGTGCTGAACCCGTACTTCACCGAACTGGCCCGCTCCGTCGAGGAGGAGGCCCGCGCCCTCGGGTACAGCGTCATCATCGGCAACGCCGACGAGCGGCCCGATCTGCAGGACCACCACGTCCGTACGCTCCTCGACCGCCGCATCGACGGCCTCCTCGTGTCCCCCACGGACGGCAGCTCCCCGCTGATGCTGGACGCCGCGCGCTCGGGGACGCCGATGGTCTTCGTGGACCGGTGGATACCGGGCGTGGACGTGCCCGTGGTCCGGGCCGACGGCCGCGCCGCCGTGCGCGATCTCGTCGCCCACCTGTACGGCCTCGGCCACCGCAGGCTCGCGATCATCGCGGGCCCGGCCGCCACCACCACCGGCAGCGAGCGCGTCGACGCCTTCCGGGACGCCCTGCGCGCGTACGGGCTCCCGCTGCCCGACGCCTACATCGGGCAGGGCGACTTCCAGGCCGCCAGCGGCCGGCGGGCCACCGAGGAGTTCCTCGACCTGGCCGAGCCGCCCGAGGTCGTCTTCGCGGCCGACAACCTGATGGCCCTGGGCGCCCTGGACGCCGTACGGGCGCGGGGACTTCGCGTGCCCGACGACATCGCGCTCGCCGCGTTCGACGACATCCCGTGGTTCGTGCACACCGATCCGCCGGTCACGGCGATCGCCCAGCCCACCCCCGAACTGGGCCGGGCGGCCGTACGCGCCGTCGTCGACCGCATCGAGGGGCGGCCCCCGCAGTCGGTCACCCTCCCCGCCACCCTCGTCGTCCGCCGCTCCTGCGGCGAACCGCCCCCCATGGACAGCGCACCCGTGAACGTCACTCAAAGGAGCAACCCGTGAGCAGCAGCCCGGACGAGTTGCTGCGTATCGAAGGGATACGCAAGACCTTCCCCGGTGTGGTCGCGCTCGACAGCGTCGACTTCGATCTGCGCCGCGGCGAGGTGCACGTACTGCTCGGTGAGAACGGTGCAGGCAAGAGCACCCTCATCAAGATGCTGTCCGGCGCCTACCGCCCCGACGCCGGGAAGATCGTGGTCGACGGCGAGAAGGTCCGCATCCACGGCGCGCAGGACGCCGCGCGCCTCGGGATCGCGACCATCTACCAGGAGTTCAACCTGGTCCCCGACCTCACCGTCGCCGAGAACATCTTCCTGGGCCGCCAGCCGCGCCGCCTCGGGATGATCGACCGGAAGAGGATGGAGGCCGACGCCGCCGTGCTCCTGGAGCGGGTGGGCGTCCATGTCTCCCCCCGCGCGCGCGTGCGTGAACTGGGCATCGCCCGCCTCCAGATGGTCGAGATCGCGAAGGCGCTGAGCCTGGACGCCCGCGTGCTGATCATGGACGAGCCGACCGCGGTGCTCACCTCGGGGGAGGTGGAGAAGCTCTTCCGGATCGTGCGCAAACTGCGCGAGGACGGCGTGGGCATCGTCTTCATCACCCATCACCTGGAGGAGATCGCGGCCCTCGGCGACCGCGTCACGGTCATCCGGGACGGCCGGAGCGTCGGCCAGGTGCCCGCGTCCACGCCCGAGGACGATCTCGTACGGCTGATGGTGGGCCGTTCCATCGAGCTGCAGTATCCGCGCGAACGGCCCGACAACGACGGCGGGAGCGACAGCGGGGCGGCGCTGCTCACCGTCGACGGGCTCACCCGGGACGGTGTCTTCCACGACATCAGCTTCGAGGTGCGGGCCGGCGAGGTCGTCGGCATCGCCGGCCTCGTGGGCGCCGGACGGACCGAGGTCGTGCGCGCCGTCTTCGGCGCCGACCCGTACGACAAGGGCTCGGTGGCCGTCGCGGGCACCCCGCTTCCCCGCCACGACGTCAACGCGGCGATGACCGCCGGGATCGGGCTCGTCCCCGAGGACCGCAAGGGCCAGGGCCTGCTGCTGGACGCCTCCGTGGAGGAGAACCTCGGGCTCGTCACCCTGCGGGCGGCCACCCGCGGCGGACTCGTCGACCTCAAGGGTCAGCGGACGGCCGCCGCGAGGATCGCCGAACAGCTCGGCGTACGGATGGCCGGGCTCGGCCAGCACGTGCGCACCCTCTCCGGCGGCAACCAGCAGAAGGTCGTCATCGGCAAGTGGCTGCTCGCCGACACCAGGGTGCTGATCCTCGACGAGCCGACCCGCGGTATCGACGTGGGCGCCAAGGTCGAGATCTACCAGCTGGTCAACGCTCTCACCGCCGCCGGGCACGCCGTCCTGATGATCTCCAGCGATCTGCCCGAGGTGCTCGGTATGAGCGACCGGGTGCTGGTGATGGCCCAGGGCCGGATCGCCGGCGAACTCTCCGCCGACGAGGCGACCCAGGACTCCGTGATGGCCCTGGCCGTCAGCACCCCGACCACCGCATCACCCACCGACTCCGTTACCCCTGTTACCCCTGTCACCCCTGTTACCGCTGTGGAGGACCCCCGTGGCCACTGACACGCTCAAGAGCACAACGGGCGCGAGTGGCGCTCCAGGCGGTGGCGCCTCGGGCGGCCTGCGCCGGCTCCTGCTCGACAACGGCGCGCTCACCGCGCTCATCATCCTCGTCATCGCGATGTCGGCCCTGTCCGGCGACTTCCTGACGACGGACAATTTGCTCAACATCGGCGTCCAGGCGGCCGTGACCGCCATCCTCGCCTTCGGTGTGACCTTCGTGATCGTCTCGGCGGGCATCGACCTGTCGGTCGGTTCCGTCGCCGCGCTCTCCGCCACCGTCCTCGCCTGGACGGCGACTTCGGAGGGCGTACCGGTCTGGATCGCGGTGATCCTCGCCATCGCCACCGGCATGGCGTGCGGACTCGTCAACGGCGTCCTGATCTCGTACGGGAAGCTGCCGCCGTTCATCGCGACGCTCGCCATGCTGTCGGTGGGCCGCGGGCTGTCGCTGGTGATCTCGCAGGGCTCCCCGATCGCCTTCCCCGACTCGGTCTCGCACCTCGGTGACACGCTCGGCGGCTGGCTGCCGGTCCCGGTCCTCGTGATGATCGTCCTGGGCCTGATCACGGCCGTGATCCTCGGCCGTACGTACATCGGGCGTTCCATGTACGCGATCGGCGGCAACGAGGAGGCGGCGCGCCTGTCCGGGCTGCGGGTGAAGCGGCAGAAGCTCGCCATCTACGCGCTGTCCGGGCTCTTCGCCGCCGCCGCGGGCATCGTGCTCGCCTCCCGGCTGTCCTCCGCGCAGCCCCAGGCCGCGCAGGGGTACGAGCTGGACGCGATCGCCGCGGTCGTCATCGGCGGTGCCTCCCTCGCGGGCGGTACGGGCAAGGCGTCCGGGACGCTGATCGGCGCGCTGATCCTCGCGGTGCTGCGCAACGGCCTCAACCTCCTGTCCGTGTCGGCGTTCTGGCAGCAGGTCGTCATCGGCGTGGTCATCGCGCTGGCGGTGCTGCTCGACACCGTGCGCCGCAAGGCCGGGGCGACCCCGGTGACGTCCGGCGCCGGGGGCGCGGCGGGGAAGAAGGGTCCGCAGGCGGTCAAGTACGGGCTCGCCGTCGTCCTCGTGGCGGCGGTCGTGGGCGGCCTGAGCATCTTCAACAACGGCTCGTCCTCCTCCGAGAAGCCGAAGATCGGCCTGTCCCTGTCCACCCTGAACAACCCCTTCTTCGTACAGATCAAGGCGGGTGCGCAGGCGGAGGCGAAGAAGCTGGGCGCCGACCTGACCGTGACCGACGCGCAGAACGACGCCTCGCAGCAGGCCAACCAGCTGCAGAACTTCACCAGCGAGGGCGTCGACTCGATCGTCGTCAACCCGGTGGACTCGGACGCGGCGGGCCCCTCGGTGCGCTCCGCCAACAAGTCCGACATCCCCGTCGTCGGTGTCGACCGAGGGGTCAACAAGGCGAAGACGGCCGCGCTCGTGGCCTCCGACAACGTCGAGGGCGGACAGCTCGGCGCCAAGGCGCTCGCCGAGAAGCTGGGCGGCAAGGGCAAGATCGTGATCCTTCAGGGTCTGGCCGGTACGTCCGCGAGCCGGGAGCGCGGCGCGGGCTTCGAGGAGGGCCTGAAGGCCTACCCGGACATCAAGGTGGTCGCCCGGCAGCCCGCCGACTTCGACCGCACCAAGGGTCTCGACGTCATGACGAACCTGCTCCAGGCCCACCCGGACGTCCAGGGCGTCTTCGCCGAGAACGACGAGATGGCGCTCGGCGCGATCAAGGCGCTCGGCTCCAAGGCCGGCAAGTCGGTCCAGGTCATCGGCTTCGACGGCACGCCGGACGGACTGAAGGCCGTCGCGGACGGCACGATGTACGCCTCCGTGGCACAGCAGCCGAAGGAACTCGGCAGGATCGCCGTGGAGAACGCCCTGCGGGCGGCCGACGGCAAGAAGACCGAGCAGACGGTGAAGGTCCCGGTGAAGGTCGTCACGTCGAAGAACGTGGCCGACTTCACCGGCTGACCCCGAACGCCGTACCGCGTATCCCTAGGAGACAGTTCATGTTCGAGTACGACCTGCTGGTCGTCGGGTCGGCCAACGCCGATCTGGTCGTCGGTGTCGAGCGGCGGCCGGGCGCCGGGGAGACCGTGCTCGGCTCCGACCTGGCCCTGCACCCGGGCGGCAAGGGCGCCAACCAGGCCGTCGCCGCCGCCCGGCTGGGAGCCCGTACGGCGCTCCTGGCCCGGGTCGGCGACGACGCGCACGGCCGGCTGCTGCTCGACTCGCAGCGGGCGGCCGGGGTCGACACGGCCGGGGTCCTCGTCGGCGGCGCGCCCACCGGGGTCGCGCTCATCACCGTGGACCCGTCCGGCGACAACAGCATCGTGGTGTCGCCGGGCGCGAACGGCCGCCTGACTCCGGAGGACATCCGCGCGGCATCGGCCCTGGTCACGGCCTCCCGCGTGGTCTCGACGCAACTGGAGATCCCGCTGGAGACGGTCGAGGAGGTCGTACGGGCCCTGCGCCCCGACGCCCGCTTCGTACTGAACCCTTCCCCGCCCCGGGAGTTGCCCGCCTCGGTCCTCGCCGCCTGCGACCCGCTGATCGTGAACGAGCACGAGGCGCGGGTGGTGCTCGGCGCGGACGCGGGCGCGAGCCCCGAGGAGTGGGCCGGTGCGCTGCTGGCTCTCGGCCCGCGCTCGGTGGTCGTCACACTGGGCGAGGAGGGCGCGCTCGTCGCCGACGCCTCGGGCACCGCCCGGGTCCCGGCCGTCGAGGTGGACGCCGTGGACACGACCGGCGCGGGCGACTCCTTCACCGCGGCGCTGGCCTGGCGCCTCGGCGCGGGCGAGTCCCTCGCTGACGCGGCGGCGTACGCGGCCCGCGTGGGCGCCGTCGCCGTCACCCGTCAGGGCGCGCAGGCGTCCTTCCCCACTGCCGAAGAGGTCGCCGCCGTATGAAGAGGACCGGAATACTGAACCGCCACCTCGCCGGCGCGACAGCCGAACTGGGCCATGGCGACGGCGTCCTGATCTGCGACGCCGGCATGCCGATCCCGCCCGGTCCGCGGGTCGTGGACCTCGCCTTCCGGGCCGGGGTCCCCTCGTTCCAGGAGGTCCTGGAGGGCCTGCTGGAGGAACTGGTGGTGGAGGGCGCGACGGCGGCGCAGGAGGTACGCGAGTCGAACCCGGCGGCCTCGGCCCTCCTGACGGCCCACTTCCCCACCGCGCTGACGTATGTCACCCACGAGGAACTGAAGGCCCTCTCGGCGAACACCCGCCTGATCGTCCGGACCGGCGAGGCGCGGCCCTACGCGAATGTGCTGCTGCGGTGCGGGGTGTTCTTCTAGCGCCGGGGTCTCCCCACATATTTCGAGGGGCCCGGTCCGTCG
>NZ_JBHWZP010000210.1:0-16557 GCF_042728395.1 Streptomyces sp. NPDC060205 | reverse complement strand
AACGCCGCCCGCAGACGGCCTACTTCAAGTGCGTCCACCCATCCAACATGTTCCTGATCAGCCGCAACGAACAGACCTAACGAAGCACTACTAGGTCGCTAGTCACATAAAACGGTACTCTCACTTTGAGTATCCGTCAGGGTCCGCCGAACCTACGTTGCTCCAAATCGCCTGCGCCTACGGCCCTCAGCTCGCTGTCGCGTACACGATGAGGTTGTCGACAGGGTGCCCCTGCGCGTCGAAGTCGCCGTCGCACGTGATGAGCCGTAGAGCGCGTTCCTGGGTTGGCCCGTAGACCTTCTTTGTCGGGAAGGCGTTCTTGGCGACGCTCTCCGTGGCCGTGACGGTGAAGTGGAGGGCTTTTCCCGTCTTGTCGGTGACGTTGATGTCCGCACCCTTCTTGATCTTCTTCAGGTCATGGAAAACGGCCTCGCCGAAGCGGGTGTCGTTGTGGCCGATGATGACGGCCGCTCCGATGTCACCGGGCACCGCACCGCCCGTGTACCAGCCCGCGGTCATCCCCTCCTCGGCCGGCGGGACCTGGACCGTCCGGTCCGTGTTGAGGCCCAGCTCCATCAGCGAACTGGTGATCCCCACGGAGGGAACGGCGACCTCGGCAGGGGCCGCCGCAGCGTCGGCCGCAGGCCGCTCTGACTTCGCAGCACCCGACTCGGCGGCCGGGGCGGTCGGGGCGACACGGGTCGTCGGATCGGGGCCGGACGAACAGCCGGTGAGCAGGGAGACGAGGGTCAACAGGGTGAGGGTCGCGAGGCGGGCCCGGGACAGGGCCGGACGGTGTGCAGGGGGCAACTCGGGCTCCAGAACAGGGTGCGAGGGTTCGCCGGAACGCACAGGGCGCCGCCTGGTGAAGGGCGGCGCCACCGTTTCGTACGAGAGGTCGTGCTGCCGGATCAGCCTTCGCGGCGGGCGGTGGTGCGGCGGCGCAGGACGTAGGTGCCGGCGCCCGCGAGCAGCAGCGCGCCGGTGGCCGAACCGATGAGCGTGCCGGTGTTGTCGTCCTGTGCGGGGGCCTCGCCCGCGGCGACACCGCCACGCGGGTAGTCCTTGCCTCCGGCCTTCTGCGCTTCGGCGGCCTTCCGGGCCTCGGCCTCCTTGAGCGTCCTGGCGTCCTCGGCCTTCTTCTTCGCCAGGGCCTCCCTGTCGGCCTTGGTCGAGTCGGTCGCGCCCGGCGTCGGAGTCGGGTCGGTGGCGAAGGCCGCGGTGGCCGGGACGAGCAGCGCGCCGGCCGCGACGCCGGTCAGGACCGCGATACGCAGCGGGCGCAGGGTGAGACGGCGAACCATGTGAAAGCTCCAGTTCCAGCCCGGCTTGGTCGTTCCTGGTTGCCGATCCGCACCAGGTTCCGGGCATGGCTTCACCCTGACGGCCGCTTGTGAGGAAACTGTCAGAACGCTGTCGTCATCTCATCAGGGCCGACCGGGGCCCTCCGGCTTCCGCGACTCGGCCGTCGGCAGCCGCAGGGTGAAGGTGGCCCCCTCCCCCTCCGTGCTCGTCACGTCCACCGTGCCGCCGTGGGCCTGGGCGAGCTTGAGGACGATCGCCAGACCGAGGCCGCTGCCGCCGGTGCTGCGATTGCGGGACTTCTCCGCCCGCCAGAAACGGTCGAACACGTACGGGAGGTCGGCTGCCGGAATGCCACTGCCGGTGTCGGACACCTCCACGGCGAGCGCGTCCCCCGGGTCGGTGACGTACCGGCGCAGGGTCACCGTGCCGCCGGCCGGGGTGTGGCGCACCGCGTTGGAGAGCAGGTTGCTGACGGTCTGCCGCAGCCGTACGGGGTCGGCGTCGAGGAGCGGTGGCTGAGGGGTGTCCGGCGGCGGTGTCAGGACCGTGAGGGTGACGCCCGCCGCCTCGGCCAACCCCTGGTGCGCGGCGGCGACCTGGCCGAGCAGCTCGTCGATCCGTACCGGCTTGCGGTGCAGCCGCAGGGCGCCCGCGTCGGCCGCACCCAGGTCCTGGAGGTCGTTGATGAGGTGCTGCAGCTGCACCGCCTCCTCCAGGAGCGAGGAGACGAACGCGGGGTCCGGCACGGCCAGTCCGTCGTGGGCCGCCTCCAGCCAGCCCCGGATGTTGCTCAACGGTGTTCGCAGCTCATGGGCGACATCGCTGACCATCACCTTGCGCTGCTCCTCCAGGCGGGCCCGGTGCGCGGCCATGTCGTTGAAGGCCGCCGTCAGCCGTCCGATCTCATTGTCAAAGACGACGGGCACGGGCACCGGCGTCGCGTCCAGGCCCTCCCGCATGCGCTGGGCGGCGCCGGTGAGCGCGTGCAACGGGCGTACAAGCCTGGCTCCGGCGAGCACCGAGGCGCCCACGGTGAGGGCGAGGACCAGAGCGGTGACGCCGGCGATGCGTGCCGTGTTGGCGCGGGAGAGGTCGAAACCGGGCACGCCGGCGGCACCGGGGCCGTCGATGAACAGGAGCGCGGGCTCGGCGACATAGCCCGTGAGCTGTTCCCGGCGGGCGCTTTCGACACAGTTGGCCACGGCCCGGTCGTACGCACTGTCACGGATCTCGGCGGGGGCGTAGTCGAGTGCGTCGCCGGAAGCCGCTTTGCGTTCGGCCGTCGCGGCGTCCTGCGCCTTCTTGGCGGCCAGGGCCTTCGCCTCCCGCTCGCTGAGGCCATCCTCGGCGCCGGAGACCGCGTCATCCCGCCCGTATGCGTAACTCCGGTCCCAGGACAGGTCCAGGTTCAGTTTCACGCCGGCGCGACCCTGTCGTTTCAGACAGGCGTCAGCCAGTTGGTTGAGGGCACTCAGGGCCTTCCGCTCGGTCGCGGTGGGACCAACCGGGTACGACGCAAAGCACTTGGCCTCCATGTCACGGTCGGTGACGCTGCTCTCCCCCTCGGTCTCGTCGCTCACGAACTGGACGCGGGGCCGTCCGCCCGGGCTCTCGACGACGTCGGCGGCGATTCCCATCCGGCTGAGGCACTCCACCCTCCCGGCGGCGGCCTTGCGCAGTGCGTCGTGTTCCTTCGCGGGCAGCCGGAAGGGCCCCACGGCCCGTGGATCGACGCGGTCGGCGCCGGCCTTGTCCGCGTCGGGCACCAGCACGGTGTCGACGGAGCGTGGGTCCACGACCGCCGAGGCCTGTTGAGCGAGCAGATCGTCGGACGAACCGCCGCCCGCTGAGCGCGAGTCGGTCGAGTCCACGATCGGGCGTCGGCCCGGCGTGGTGAGCACGATCCTGCGCCCGGATTCCAGGGCCAGATCTCGCACGGTGGTGTCGACGCCGTCCCAGTCGGGGTGGGTGGCCGCGTAGCCGAGGAGCGTGTTGTAGATCTTCGCGTCGGACTTGAGGTTCTGCCCCTGCTCCTGGCGGATCGCGACGGAGGTCGTCTGCACGGCCAGCCAGGCGGTCGCGGCGACCGAGCACGAGGCCACCAGCGCCGTCACGGTCAACAACCGCCCCGCCAGGCTCTTGCGCAGCGGCAGCCGGGCGGCCCCCGCCGCACCTGCCCCATCAGGACGACGCATGGCGCACGTTCTTCGCGGGGTCCGTGAGTTTGTAGCCGACGCCGAAGACGGTGATGAGGCGGGCCGGTCGTCGTGGGGCGCGCTCGATCTTCTTGCGCAGGTTCATGACGTGCACGTCGACGGTCCGGCCGCTGATGTACTTGTCGTAGCCGTGCAGCTCGTCCAGGAGCCGTGCCCTGGTGAAGACCCGGTCGGGCTCGGCCGCCATCGCCGCGAGGAGACGGAACTCACCGGGCGTGCACTCGACGGGAGTCCCGGCCACCGACACCTCATGCCGCAAGGGATCAACCCTGAGCCCGCCGACCGTCAACACCTCGTCGTCCGGGACCGCTTCGGGCCCCGAGGCGGGAGCAGGGGCGGGCATGGTCGCCGGAGCCGGATCGTGGCCGCGCCGGTTGCGGCGGAGCAACGTCCTTACGCGGGCGGTGAGTTCACGCGGACTGAACGGCTTGGTCATGTAGTCGTCGGCGCCGAGGTCGAGGCCGAGCAGCAGATCGTCCTCGGTGCTGCGGGCCGTCAGCATCAGCACCGGCACCTCCCTGCGTTCGGCGCGCAGGATCCGTACGACGTCGAGACCGTCGGCCCTGGGCATCATCACGTCCAGGACGACCAGGTCGGGTTCCCGGTGCCGGATCGTCTCCAGAGCCGTCCGGCCGTCCTCGACGACCGTAACGGCGTGACCCTCGTGCTCCAGGTAGCGGCGGACCAGTTCGGCCTGCTTCGCATCGTCTTCGGCGACCACAATGTTTGCGCACACGCCGCAGATCGTAGCGACCGCCGGCGCCGGGAGGTCGGAAGTGTCCTTACCGTGAAGGCCCTTCGGTGGTGGACAGGCGAAAGTGCAGGGCTGAAGTCGAGCGTGGCCACGGTCACCGCGGTCTGCCGGGCATGCGGCATGCGGCATGCGGCATGCGGCATTACGGAACGTCGTGCGTATCCAAGTGACCGGTCCGATGCGCGCTGGGAGCTGATCAAGCCGGTGCTGTCCGCGTGGCGTTTCGAACGCCGCGGCAGAGCGGTGGACTTCGGCCGGCCACCGGATACGACGAGACTGTTATCCCCTGCGAAGCAGCGGTCACTCTCGCGTCATTCCTGCTCTGGGCAAGATCAGTTTGATGACGGCCTCTACTACTCCAGTTTGACTTCGCGATCTTGTCGCGGACCCTGCTGGAAACGGGTCCGGCCGCTGAGCCGTTGCACCCGCTGGTGAAGACGGTCGGGAAATAAGCGGTGTCCGGGCCCTGTGGCGGACTGCTGTCGTTGGACCGCTTCACCCTCCCCTGCTCCCGCCGCGCCTGATCTACCAGCGGGCCGGTCCTCCGGCTTGACCTCGGGTGTGCTCCAAGTCCTAGCGTCGGAGTCATTCGTCAGCCCTTGAGGTACCGCCCGGTCCGCTGGGCAGGAGGAGTATCCGCGCATGATCACCCGAACCACGCTCGGCTCGCCCGGTCTCACCGTCAGCGCGATGGGCCTGGGGTGCATGGGGATGAGCGAGAGTTACGGCGCCGCCGACTGGGACGGCGGCCTGGCCACCATCGACCGGGCCCTGGAGCTGGGCATCACGTTCCTGGACACCGCCGACGCCTACGGCACCGGACACAACGAGGTGCTGGTGGGCCGGGCCGTCCACGGCCGCCGGGACCAGGTGCAGCTGGCCACCAAGTTCGGCATCGACCGTAGCGCCGGCGACCGGGCACGCCGCATCCGCGGTGCCCGGGACTACGTGCTGCGCTCCTGCGACGCCTCGCTGCTGCGGATGGGCGTCGAAGTGATCGACCTGTACTACGCCCACCGCCCGCCCCAGGACGTGGAGATCGAAGAGACCGTCGGGGCGATGGCCGAGCTGGTCGAGGCGGGCAAGGTCCGCCACCTGGGCCTGTCCGAGGTCGACGGCGAGCTGCTGCGCCGGGCGCACGCGGTGCACCCGATCACCGCGGTCCAGAGCGAGTACTCGCTGTGGACCCGCGACGTCGAAGCGGTCACCCCGGTAATGGCCGAGCTGAGGGTCGGGCTGGTGCCCTACTCGCCGCTGGGGCGGGGGTTCCTGACCGGCACCCTGGACCGCTCCACGCTGGGCGAGAAGGACTTCCGGCGCACCAACCCCCGCTTCGCCGGAGAGGCGGGCGAGGCCAACGAGAAGATCACGCAGACCGTGCGTGAGGTGGCGGACCGGCTGGGTGCCACTGCGGCCCAGGTGGCGCTGGCCTGGGTGTACGCCCAGACCGAGCGGCTCGGGGTGGCGGTGGCGGCCATACCGGGCACTCGCAGCCCAGCCCGGCTGGAGCAGAACGCGGCCGCGCTGGAACTCACCCTGGACACAGAGGCACTGGCCGCGCTGGACCCGCTGAGCAACCAGGTGACGGGCGAGCGCTACACGCCCGCGCACACCGCAGAGGTCGCTAGGGGTTAGTACCCCAGTCTGACTTCGCGATCTTGTCGCGGACCCGGCCGGGAACGGTACGGGTACGAGCACGGGCACGGAGCGAAAGGCCCGCGCTCCTACAACTGGGCCTGGATCCATGTCGGCGCCGGCCCGGCAGCTCGCGTACGGCGCTGGACGACACACTCGCCGCCACCAGTTGCACCGGGACCGCCGCACCCCCTGACGGGGTCCGTCCGTCCCGGTGTGCGAGACACCGACGCAGCAGAAACCGTCCGACAGCCGGAAAGGCAGCGTGGGCCGGGCAGGAATGTCCCCGTCCGGCCCACGGCGGGTCCGAATGCCGGGGCTACGGGAGGGGCGGGCGCCGGCGGCCCGCGCCCCGGTACACCGGTCCGGCACGCTGTGGAGATGCCGGCCGTCTCATCCGGGGACAGCCGTGGCGGCGAGCGGGGAGCGGCGCCGCAGGGTGCGGATCGCGAGGAGCGTGTTGGCTCCGACGACGGCACCGAAGACGGCGGTCGCGGGTGTCAGCAGCCCGCTGCCTGCCAGCGCGCCCAGCAGTGCGCCCAGCCAGGCGCCGAGAAGGACGAGCATCGGTGTGGTGGTCCGGTTCGAGCCGTCCGGGTCCTCGTCCGGCCGGGCCAGGTACACCCCCAGGCCGACCAGCAGCCCGGTGCCGGGCACCACCACCGCGAGGCTGGTGACGAACCACTGCGGAGCGAAGATCCAGGCGAACAGGACGCCCAGGAGCCAGCCGGCGAGACCCAGGGGTGCCGTGCCGAGCAGCCGGATCCAGCGGCCTGCCGGGCGGCCCGACGCACCCCGGCTGCGGCGTCGGCGGGCCAGCAGTACCAGCGCGAGCAGACCGAGCAGCGGAACCCCGGTCACACCGGCAAGCAGAAAACCGGCGACCAGCGACATGCTCATCGGGACGGCTGTGAAGTCGACCGGACGGCGCTCGAATCGCGAGCTGTCGACGCGGCCGGAGTCGTAGAAGGTGGTGAGCAGGTGCGTGCCCGCCTCCGGTTGCTGCTGCCAGACGTCGGCGGTGTGTCCGATGCCGGGTATGACCACCTCGCTCCCCCGGCTCAGTGAGGGCAGCAGCTCCTTGGTGGCGTTGACCGGCGGTGTGGAGAAGTCGAGTTCGCCACCGATCAGCAAGGTCTCCACGGAACTGGGGCGCACGGTGCGGTATTCGGCGTTGTCCGGGCTGTCCGGCCACACGGTGGAGAAGCCGTTCGGGCCGCCCCAGAGGAAATCGGTGGAGGAGTTGCCCAGGATCGATCCGTGATCACCACCCCGGCCGTAGTACGTCCGCATGGCGGGGGCGTCGATCATGGCGAAGGAGGCGAGCTCTCCCCACACCGTGGAGCTGGGCAGTGTGACATCCGCCAGCACCGACATGGCCCACATCGCGCCGGGTCCGCCGTCGAGGTAGGCGTCGATCACCGTGGGGGCGTTGCCGGGTGCCGAGCCCTCGCCGTTCATGTGCATGGAGTACTGGCTCAGGATGCTGACGTTCGTCTTCTTGATCCTGAAGGGGCCCCACCTGGTGGGCATGTCGGCGACCCGGGAGCGGATGGTGGCGGCGAGGTCGGAGGTCTTCGCGTCGCAGGCGCGGTCAGCCCGGCAGAGGTCGGCGTACTGCTCGAACTGCGTGTCGGTGATGCGGGGGTCCCAGTACAGGTGTCCGGGCGGGTTGACCGAGATCATCGCCGAGCGCCGGAGTGCGTCGGGGTAGCGCCATGCGTAGATCATCGCGGTCCGGGTGCCGGCACTGGAGCTGAGCAGGTTGATCCGCCGGTAGCCGAGCGCTTTGCGCGCCGACTCCATGTCCTCGACTCGCTGGACCGCCGAGTAGCCGGTCAGGTCGACGCCGGTACGCTGCAGCCGGTCGGCACACCGTTCGAAGGCCCGGCGGGTGTGCGCCAGGGTCTGCCCGCCGGTCATGTCCGCCGACGACTGGAGCGCGTTCGTCACTTCGTCGCAGTCCAGGCGGGACGAGCCGTCGACGCCGCGGTAGCCCACCAGCACGACGTCGTGATGCTTTGTCAGGCGGCCTGCCTGCGGGAAGTCCATGTTGGACTGTCCCGGCCCGCCACCGAACCGGAAGACGGGCTCACCGGCCGGTTTCGAGGCCGCCCGGATCCGTACGACCGGCAGGGCGATCAGCCGGGAGCCGGAGTCGCGCCGGTTCTCCGCGACCACGAGAGTCCCGCAGTCGGCGGCCACGGAGCCGTCCTCGATGTCGTAGGAGCACGGTTTCATGGTCAGCGAGTCCGGCGCGGCACCCTGCGGGACGCGGATGGTGGAATCCGGCCACACGATGAAGGCGGCCAGCACGAGCAGCGCGGCGGCGATGACCGCCGCGACGAGGGAGCGACGGCGGTGAGGGGAAGAACGCATGCCGGGAAAGCTAGGGGTGCGCGGGTGCCGAAGCGTCACGCCGGGCGGTGATCGTCTGTCCCTCCGGAGAGTGACGCCGGACCGCGTCCGCCCCGGCACAATGGCCGGATGTCCCGCACTGTGTACCTGGCCTCGGCTGGACGGATCCGCCGGTGGACAGCCCGATCGACAGCGCGCGACGCGCAGAGGTCGCTGGCTCGCCAGGCCGTGTCGGTCGCACTGATGTGCGCCGCCGTCGACGGC
Source organism: Streptomyces sp. NPDC060205 (assembly GCF_042728395.1). NCBI lineage: Bacteria > Bacillati > Actinomycetota > Actinomycetes > Kitasatosporales > Streptomycetaceae > Streptomyces > Streptomyces sp. NPDC060205. The sequence continues at coordinate 8,025 of NZ_JBHWZP010000210.1, read as the reverse complement.
CTGAACTTCCTTACTCGGGGCCCGGATCCGGGCCCGTGGACGCCCGTCCTGCTGGCCGTGGTCATCGCCGCGGACGTCGCGCTCGTGACCGCACCAAGATTCTCCGGCTGGGTCGCCGTCACGCACGCGGTGGTGAGTGTCGCCCTGGCGTTCGTGATGCCGGGACGCAATCCGAACACAGCCGGCCAACTGGTCAGCTCCTACCGGGCCGGCGCCTGGCTGCGCGGCCGGTCCTCCGCCGCCGCGCTGATCACGGTATGCGCCGGAAACCTGGCCTCGGTGGTCATCACCGGACTCACCGCCCCGGTGACGTTGCTCGGTATCGTCGCCGCCAACACCCTGCTGCCGTGGCTGGTGGGCCGTTACACCACCGCCCGTAAGGAGCATGTTGAGGAACTACGCCGCCAGCGGGAGGCAACGCTGCGCGACGCGGAGGCCGAGATCACCGCGGCGGTGACGAAGGAACGCGAGACGATCGCGGTCGAACTGCACGACGTCATCTCCCACCACGTCGGCGCGATCGGTGTCCACGCCACGGCGGCCCGGCTGAACCTCAGCGGGACGGCCGTCCCCGGTGACAGCCCGGTGCACACCTCGCTCACCGCGGTGCAGCAGTCAGGCCAGGCGGCCATGACGGACCTTCGGCGGCTGCTGTCCCTGCTGCACGGCGGCAGCGACTCCACCGACCAGCCCGGAGTCACGATGCTGCCGGAGCTGTTCACCGGTCTGCGCGCCTCCGGTCTGCACGTGACGTACGTCGTGTACTGCTCACCGCCGCCACTCACGAAGGAAGTCGACGTCACGGTGTACCGGGTGGCACAGGAGATGATGACGAACGTTCTCCGGCACGGGGACGGCCGGGCGGCGCGGGTCGAGCTCGACTGCGATGACGGCTGCGTGGCTCTCACCGCCCGCAACCGTGTCGCTTCTGCGGCAGCGGACGCACCGTGCGCATCCTCACCGCCGGGGTCCGGGCTCGGCCTGCGCGGCATGCGCAAGCGGGTGGAGGCGCTGGGCGGATCGGGAACCTTCGGCGTCACCACGGACGGGGACTACTGGGAATCGAGCGTGACGATCCCGCTGGCAGGTGCCCGGTGACGCTGCGCATCGTGATCGCCGACGACCACGCCATGTTCCGCTCCGGCTTCCGGGCCGTGCTCGACGCACAGCCGGACATGGAATGCGTCGCCGACGTCGGCGACGGACTCAGCGCCGTCGAGGCCGTCACGTCCCTGGCGCCCGACCTCGCCGTCCTGGACGTCCGCATGCCCGGACTCGACGGGCTCGCCACCGCACGCCGCATCCGGTCGGCGGGACACCCGAACGTGAAGATCATCCTGCTCACCTCGTTCGGCACCGACGACTACCTGCGCTCGGCGCTGTCCGCGGGAGTCGCCGGTTTCGTTCTCAAAAGCCTGCCTCCCGACGAACTCGTGACCGCGATCCGCGTCGCGGCCCGTGGCGACACCTACCTGGATCCCTCCATCACCAGCCGCCTCGCGCCACGGCTGGCCGACGCCCTCGCCCCGGCTCCCCCCGCGCGTGACCGGGCGCCGGGCCTCGAACGCCTCACCGCGCGCGAACATGAGGTGTTCCTGCTCGTGGCCAGGGGATTCTCGAACGCCGAGATCGGCGACCAGCTGTACGTCGGCGAACAGACCGTCAAGACCCACGTCTCACGCGTCCTCGCCAAGCTCGGACTCCGGGACCGCGTCCACACCGTCCGGTTCGCCCACCACCACGGGCTCATCGAACCGCACGACACCTCGGGGCTGTGACCGGTGGTCCGCGCACCGCTGTCACCGGCAGCCGGTGTCAGCGGGATCCGGCACGGGACCCACGCGCGGCGGATCGACCTCTCGCAGTGAACGTCGTGCGATTCACAGCGAAGCCTGGTGACGGGCATCCGTTCTCACTGAGCTTCTTCAGCATCGCAGCTCCAGGGTGAGGACGGCCTTGGCGATTGACGTCATGCGGTTGGGGCTGCAGCGGGACCTGCGGAAGATCCGCCAGGACTTCAGGCGGGCGACCTGGAGGACGATGAGACTGCCGCTGGCGCGAGGAGATCCGGCCGGGTCAAAGTTCAGAGCAGCTTCTCGCCGATCCTGCCGTTCGGGTACAGGGCAGCAGCACGTGCAGCCAGTTGATCAGCCCTTAAGTGACCCAGGCCAGGCGGCCCGGCGGGACCACGGCGCGCGCCAGCAGCTGATCGTGACCCTGACATCTGTCAGGGTCGCAACGTCCCGGGTCCGCCCTACAGTTCGAGGCGCCTGCTGGGCGTCCCCTGCGCCGCTCCGGCGGCTGAAGCGGGGGCCGTTAGTGCTTCGGTCAGGTCACAGCACGGGCGCCACGGCACAGCGCCCCTCTTCGGAAGCCATCAGCACCTGGACCCAGGGAGAAACACATGCACAGCCTCAGACGGATCTTCAGCGTAGGAGCAGCCGCGATCATGTTGGCGGCAGGCGTGGTGGCCGGATCCGCCGGCGCGGCTCAGGCAGCACGGTCGGACTGCGAGGGAGGTGTGAATGGTTTCACCGACATCCCGGACAGTCTCAGTGGCCAGGGTGTGGGGGGTGCGGGTGCGATGGTGATTGACTTTCCCCACGCTGTCGCCTCGTACTCGATGCAGGCCGGCAACGTCGGAAGCCGACAGGCCGCGTGGGGCGTCTTGACCACCGGATCGGGCAGCAACTGGGGCTCCGGGGTCCTGGCACAGGTCTGGATGGACGTCAGCAACGACAACAGGCAGACCTGGATCCAGTGCGGTTCTTTCGACACGATGACGGGCGGCAAGAGGATGACGACGCCGGCCTACCCGACCAGCAGCTCGTCGAGCCGGGCCTTACGCGTCTGCGCGCGGCTGCTGAGCCAGGGCAGCAACAGCGGCATCCAGTGCACCTCTTGGTGGTAGACCACCCACCTCTCTGCTCCGCGTCAACAGTGCGCCGGCACCCATCGCCGGCAAACCGGAGCAGGTCCAGGCCCAAGGACCACTGAGCTTCATCGATGTGGCCACCGATCCGGTGACGGTCCGTGAAGCGCAACGAGCGAAGCCCCCGAGCTGTTGATCGAGATGTCTGACGTCTCAATCACGCTGCTCGGGGTTACACCGACCTGGGCAGGCTGACCCGTTCGCTGAACGTTCCCGGTGGTGTACGACCGGCGGGCACGTGGTTCGGCACCTGGAGCTCCGGTGTCAACGTCCGCCCCGAGCCCAACACCACCCGCGACCCGTTCCTCCAGCTCCCCGCCGGGGTCGAGGTGCTGGTCGGCTGCCAGACGCGAGGGGAGACCGTCTCGGTCCCGCCCTACACCAACGAGTGGTGGGCCTACCTGCCTCAGTACGGGGGCTATGTCAGCAGCATCTACATAAGCAGTCCGGACAACCAACTGCCCGGCGTCGCGCAGTGCTGAGCAGTGCATCACGGTGCTGCGAAGGGCCTGCGGGAAGAGCCGGGCAGGCACCCGGCACCTTTCGGTCGAACTCGAAAACCAGTGAGAAAAGGACAGTGGATGACCAGGACCAGGAAGTATCTCTCCCTCTGGATGGCAGCCCTCGCCCTGACGGCGGGCGGTGTGATCGCCGCCCCTTCGGCCAGTGCCGCTGCCAGCGCCGAGTGCGGAGTTCGGGCGAGCGACGGCCGGCTGTGGTGCGGGAACGGAGCCCCCGCCATTCTGCGCTCGGGCGCCTATCACGAAGCGAACATAACGGGGCAGCTCTATTCCACCTTCAGCTGGTTCGACTGCTGGACCTATGGTGGACTGCACGGCGGCGGCAACACCACCTGGTACCACACCAAGGGTGACTGGACCGCTCCTGGCTACGACGGGTGGGGCTACGTCCCGGCGGACTGGGTCAACACACCGTCCTCCTTCGACGCCGATCCGAGCGCGCGCGGTCTGCGGCACTGCTGAGCGCAGCACTGCCGAGCTCGCCGGACCACCTCCTTGATGTCATCGGTCTCGTCCACGAGACCGGCGGCATCGTCGTCGTGGCGCCCCATGTCGGCGACCCATTCCCTCCCGTTAACGGTGCCTGACGGATCAGTTCCGGGTCACTCGGGGATGATCTGTCCATGCGGTATGAGGCAGAGCGCCCTTTGGGTGCAGAGCAAGATCTAGTCACAGGTGGTAGCACCCTGCCCGAGGCTACAACCACTGAGCTTCTTCGATGTGGCCACCGATCGGTGACGGCCCGTTCAGCGCAACGAGCGAGGCCCCGGGCTGTTGATCGAGATGTCTGACGTCTCAATCACGTTGCTCGGGGGCCTCGTTGGTCGTCCATCCTGCCGCACTTGACCTGCCGCATGCACTCGTGGAGTGGGTCACCATGTTGATCGTCACCCGTGAGGGCGACCGGCGCTGCAAGCTCCGTCCGTCCCAGCGAGCGATGGTGGCACTGGTGTACCTGCGCGAGCACATCACTCTGGCGAAGATCGCTGCCGGGTTCGGGATCAGCGAGTCCACCGTGCATGCCTACACCAGTGCAGTCGTCGACCTCCTCGCCGCCCGTGCACCGGGTCTGCTGAAGACGCTGCGCGAGCATGATCCCGACTTCGTCCTGCTCGACGGCACTCTCGCCGAGTGCGACCGGGTCGGCGACGGCCGGGCCGACTACTCCCACAAACACCGGCGCCACGGCGTGAACGTGCAGGTCGTCACCGATCCCAGCGGCCGGCTGTTGTGGCTCTCGCCCGCCCTGCCGGGCCGCACCTACGACCTGACCGCTGCCCGCGCCCACCGGATCATCCGGATCTGCGAGCGCCAGGGCGTTCCGATCGTGGCCGATCTCGCTTACCAGGGCGCCGGTCCGTGGCTGACCACGGGCATCAAACGCAGGCCCCTGAAGAAACTGACTCTCACCGAGAAGTCTCGCAACCGTGCCCTGGCCGCGGCGCGCGCACCCGTCGAACGCGGAGTCGCCCGCCTGAAGTCCTGGCGGATCTTCCGCAGGTCCCGATGCAGTCCCAACCGCATGACGTCAATCGCCAAGGCCGTCCTCACACTGGAGTTGCAACGCTGAAGAAGCTCAGTGATGGACAGGTGCCCTGCTCAGAGGATTGCTTCGAACTGCGGGGGAGGCAGTTGACCAGATGACCCGCCGACCCACGCACCCACGCACCCACGCACCCACGGCAGGGTGAATGCCATGCATTCCGCCACGCCGGGCTGGCTTCATTGAGTAGGAAGGGGGGATATCCCTCTCCCCGAGGACGCCACAACTGCCCATGATGACCACGGACATACGGTGCCGACGCGACGGCTGGGTCTACTTCAGTCTTGCGCTGGCCGGGACAGCCGGAGCGGTGTGGCTCGCCTGCCGGTTCGACCTGCCCGTCGCAAGCACCATTACCGCGTTCCTGCCCTCGCTTGCCGGGATGTACCTGGCATGGGCGACGTTCCGCAACGCCTCGCACGGACAGACCGGAGGTCCCGCAGAGCTGGGCCTGCTCGCCGACCGGCTCGCTGCAGTGGCGGGTGAGCAGTGGAACGCCGAGATCAGGCTCCGCGGAGTCAACAACCCCTACCCGCTGCCGGTTTCATGGCACGCCGCCGACCCCGTCCTGTCCGAACCCTGGGAGCTGCTGTGTCAGATCGCGCTCGGCTGGCCCGGAGGACCGCCTTCGGACGCGGGCGGCTGGGCGGGCGGCCCGGCGGAATTGGCCGGCCGCGACGGGGAGATCGCTGAGGTCTTCGCGCGGCGCGTACCCACGCGCAGGCTGGTCGTCCTGGGAGCATCAGGTTCGGGCAAGACCGTGCTGCTGATCCGCTGTCTGCTCGGCCTGATGCACGAGCGTGCGGCCGGCGGCCCTGTACCGGTGCTGTTTCCCCTGGCCTCCTGGGACCCCACTGCGCAGCCGCTCGATCGCTGGATGGCCCAGCGGCTCACCCGTGACTACCCGCTTCTTGGCCGGTCCCTTGACGCGCACGACGGTGCTTCGGAGTCCGCCATCGCACTGGTGCGGGCGGGTCTTGTCCTTCCGCTACTGGACGGCTTTGACGAACTGCCCGTCGCAGCACGGGCCCTGGCACTCGATCTGATCAACGAGACGCTCGCGCTCGGGCAAGCCGTGGTGCTGTCCAGCAGGGCCGACGCCTACCGGGAGACTGCGGCTCCGGGTACAGCTCCACCGGCCAGGCTGGCCGCCTCGGCAGCTGTCGAACTGCGGCCACTGAACGTCTCGGCGGCCGCCAGCTACCTCCTGCGTCATGCCGACGCCCCTGGCGGCGGCACGGCGGCGCGCTGGCATTCAGTCGCTGCCGACCTCGCGGCTCCCACGCCGACCATGCTCCAGGATCTGCTCACCAATCCTCTGATGCTCACGCTCGCCGCCGGCGTGTACAACTCACGCCGCGGAGAGCACCCGGCTGAACTGCCCGATCCTGAGCAACTGTGCGACCGCACCCTCCTGCCGGACCGCAGCGCGGCAGAACGCCATCTGCTGGGTGCCTACGTGCCCGCCGCCTACCGGCCGCATCCGCTCCACCCATGCAGGTGGAGCCCGCAGCAAGCCGCACGTACCCTGCGCTTCTTGGCCTGCCATCTCCAGCGCACACTCAGCGGCTCCACCGACCTCGCCTGGTGGCGGCTGCAGTCCGCCCTCCCCCGCCGCGTTTGCCCCCTGATCACAGGCATCATGATCGGACTGAGCGCCTGGGCCACCGCATTCCTCGCCGCCTTCGTCGGCTCCAGCCTCACGCCCGAGGCAAACCTGTGGTGGGTGCTGGGCGCGGAACCCGCAATCGTCGGCGGACTGTCCGCGGGGCTCGCCTCCGGAATCACCGCGGGCGTAGCCGCAGGGCTCACCAGCACCTTGATCGACGGTGCCGCCTTCTGGCTGGTCGACCCCGACTCGGCAGAACCACGCTTTCCCTCCGACTACGTTCCCATCGGTGGAATCGCTCTCGGCTTCGCCAGCGGACTGATCGGCAGCCTCATCACCAGCACCGCCCGCCGTGACACAACCAATGCCTCAACTCGCAGACCCTCCTGGTCCTGGCACTGGAAAACGTGCCTGACAGGCCTGGCAGCAGGCCTGTCGCTATGGTTCCCCTTTGCCTGGCTGGGCAGCACCACAGCCCTGGCAACAGCTGGCGTCAACGCCCTCGTATACGCCTTGGCCGGAGGGCTGCTCGGCTCAGCCACCCGCCGCAGCAGCGAAAAACCCGCACCGGCCAGCGCACTGAAATGGTCCTTCGACGGACGCGCCCTGGCTCTTGGCCTGCTCGCAGGCCCGGCCGTCGGACTCGTCCTGCTCCTCATGGACACCATGCCCGCACTGCTGAACAGCGCGCACTTCTCCCTCGCCGACCACCCTGGCAACTACATCTACTACACCGCCCTGTACGGCCTCGGTGTCGGGCTCGCCGCAAGCCTGCACGTCCGACCCGCTGACGAAGGCACACCGCAAGACCCGGCAACGTCACTCGCCCAGGACCACAGCGCGTTTCGCAAGCTGGTCCCGGTCGCAGCCGCCGCAGCCGGTCTCGGATTCGCCGGTATCTACACCGTGTCCGCTCTGGGCTCTGGTGACCTGGCTCTCGCCCAGGGCGGACCACCTGGCACGGACCACCCGATGGAACATCTCCCGCTCGCCGTACGGGCCCTCGGGTATGCCCTGGCCCTCGGGTCCGCCGGACTCACCGTTGGACTGGCCACAGCCCTCAGCCGCACCGCCTGGTGGCCCCACACCCTCACACGGGCCTACCTCACCCTCAAGTACCGACTCCCCTACGATCTCGCAGCCTTCCTCGCCGATGCCCACGAACGGCGCTTCGTGCTGCGCCAGGTCGGGGCTGTCTACCAATTCCGCCACCAAAACCTGCAGCACCATCTGGCCGCGCGCCCAGATCTGCCGTGTCAGGCCCGTTGCCGAACCGGAGGAACTCGGCAATCAGAGGAGCCATGTGGTGCACGGAGCAACTGAGGCCCTTCCGGCCTGACATTGGTGTCGACGATCCGCCTCTGGCTGTTCGGTCGGTTCCGGGTTGACCGGCTGCGACCGCGCGGCGGGCGGCGTCGCC